>CAYFSA010000058.1:0-16487 GCA_964345605.1 uncultured Ectothiorhodospiraceae bacterium | reverse complement strand
ATGGCGGAACAGGCCTGTTTCAGTGGGTTATCACTGCGCGTGCCCAAGCATGGCAGGCAACCCTGGCCCGTCAGGGGATTTGGGTTCGCCGCTTCGCCCAGCCCGCCAGTCTGCGTTTTGGTATGCCCGGCAGCGAGGCCGCTTGGGACCGGCTGGCTGGCGCTTTGGCCAGTATCAGAAGCGGCTGAGCACGGCCCGGCAATTGGGCGTCAAGGAGCCCATTCGATGCCCAAGGCAAATCCCCATTATCGCGATGCTAACGATTGACTGATTGTATCCTGTCAAAGTTTGCGCACCGCCACCTTGATGCCGGGGTCTTCTTCGGAGGTATGCACGGTAAAGCCGAGCATTTTCATCAGCCCGAGCATCTTGACATTATCCGAGAGGATTTCGCCCTCAATACTCCGCAAGCCACGGCCCCGGGCCGCCTGGATCAGGGCATGCATGAGCCGCGAGCCGATCCCGCGCTTTTGCCAGGCATCGGCGATCACCAGGGCGAATTCACAGGATTCACCATCGGGATTGGTGGTATAGCGGGCCACGCCGATTTCCTCGGTGGCTCCCTGGACCTCGGTGGTAGCGATGAAGGCCATCTCACGGTCGTAGTCGATCTGAGTAAACCGTACCAGCATCGAGGGTGTCAGTTCGTCGATGGCCTGCATGAAGCGGGAGTACTTGGTCTCCGGCGAGAGCTTGCGCACGAATTCGGCCTCGATCTCGGCATCCTCGGGCCGGATCGGTCGAATGGTCACATCCGCACCGTCGGGCAGCTGCCAGCGATAGATCAAATGGGTCGGATAGGGATGGATGGCCATGTGGGCATAGCGGTCCATGGTTGCCCGTGGCAGAGCCACGGTCATGCGGGCGTCCACCGCTAGCACGCCGTGCTCGTCGGCGATCAGCGGATCGATGTCCAGGGCCACGATCTCCGGCAGCTCGCAGACCATTTCCGAAACCCGCTGCAGGGTATTGTACAAGGCCGTCAAATGCACCGGCGGCATATTGCGGAATTCGCCCAGCAGATGCGCCACCTGGGTCTTTTCGATCATGCGCTGGATAATGAAATGGTTGAGGGGGGGCAAGGCGACGGCCCGATCGCGCAGGATCTCCACGGCCAAGCCACCGGCGCTAAAGCTGACCACCGGCCCGAACACCGGATCGCGGAACACTCGCACGCGTAGCTCGCGGCCGTTGGGGCGGTTGTACATGCGCTCGACCGTGACGCTATCGATGACTAAATCCGGGGCAACCCGTTTGATTTGATCGAACAAATCATGGAAAGCGTTGCGTACCGCCACGGCATCGGCGACGTTCAGGCGCACCCCGCCGACATCTGACTTGTGGCTGAGCTGGGCCGAACCGATTTTGACCGCCACCGGAAAGCCCATGGATTCGGCCGCGATCAGGGCCTCGTTGGGTGAGCGTGCCTCGGCGGTGCGATTGACCGGGATACGAAAGGCCGTAAGGACTGCTTTCGCTTCCATGGCGCTCAATTGGCGGCGGCCTTCGGCCAGGATATTCTCGATGATCAGCCGCGCCCCTTCGGCATCGGGTTCATCCCACTCACCCAGCGGTCCGGGCACTTGCAACAGCATTTGCTGGCCGCGCCAATAATTGGCGAGATAGGAAAAGGCCTGCACCGAGCTGTCCGGGGTCGTGAAGCTGGGAACATGCTGCTCACGGAAATGCTCGTGGGCCGCGCTGACCTGGGCAGCGCCCATCCAGCAAGTCAGCACGGCCTTGTCTTGGCCGTGAGCCGTTTGCAGCACCGCTTCGGCGGCGCCATCGACATCGCTCAGGGCCTGCGGTGACAGCATGGTCAGCACGCCATCGACATTCGGATCGTGCAGGCAGGCCGCCAGGGTCTCGCCATAGACATCAGCGCTGGCGTCGCAGCGCAGGTCCAGGGGATTGCCGATCGTCTCGTGGGCCGGCAGGATCTGCAGGAGCTGCTTGTGGGTCGCCTCGCTGAACTGCGCCAGGCGCAGGTTCAATTCACGCGCCCGATCGGCCGCCATGATGCCGGGTCCGGCACCGTTGGAGAGAATGGCCAGACGATTGCCGTGGGCGTGAAAGCCGCTGGACAAGGCCTGGGCGGCGGAGAATAGATCCTGGATGCTGCAGGCCCGGACTGCGCCGGTACGCTCCAGGACCGCATCGAAGATGTCGTCCGCGGTGGCCTGGATATGCTCGGCGGTGTCCTCGGTAATTTCGACAAAACGCCCGGCGCGCACGGCAATGACCGGTTTCAGGCGGGCTGCCAGGCGCAGGCTGCTGACAAAGCGCCGGGCCTGCGAGACCTGCTCGACATACAGGAGAATACTGCGGGTATGACGATCCTGGGCGAGAAAATCGAGCACATCGGCGACTTCCAGATCGGCCCCTTCGCCCAGGGACACCACTGCCGAGAAACCGATCTGCCGGGTTTGCGCCCAGTCCAAGATCGCCGTGCAGACCGCGTCGGATTCCGAAACCAGGGCAAGATTGCCAGGCTGCGCGGTATTGCGACTGAAACTGGCATTCAGGCCGAGCTGAGGTCGCATCAAACCCAGGCTACGCGGTCCCAACAAACGGGTATCATAGCGCTGCAGCGTGTGCAGGGCGTCGGCGAGTAAGCGCTTGCCCTTGCTGCCACCGTCCTGGAACCCGGACGCCAAGACCACGGCTCCGGCCACGCCATGCTCACCACATTGCCGCAGCAATTCCGGGGTAGTCGCTGCTGGCGTGGCGAGGATGGCCAGATCGATGGGCGCATCTGTGGCCTCCAGGCTCGGGTAGCAGGGCTGACCCTGCACCTCTTGATGCTTGATGTTGATGGCATACGCTGCGCCGTTGTACTCCCCGGCCAACAAGTTGGCGAACACGCGTCCGCCGGCGGACTCATATGAGTCATTCGCACCGATGACCGCGATGCTCCGGGGTTCAAAAACACGCTTTAGATAATGTGCGCCCATGGCTTAGTCTGCCCCGAATCGGCTGGTGGATTTAGCTTGCGAGTATTGCAGTGCAACATGATACTGTTTATGAGCCGCGAGCGGGATACCCCGGCGGGGGGTTCGACACAGCAATGAATTTGCGCAGACGCATTGCCACGATGCCCCACCAATGCGCTATGCTTACTTGAATGCTCTGGCGGCTAGCGTTGCCGGTTGCTTAGTGCGCACCCATTCGGCATTTTGCGCAAACGGCAGCGAGCTTTCGGTCAACGGGCGGCGGCACAGATGATAATGCCGGAATATGACTTGAGTTTATGGGGATTAGCGCTTGATAATAGAATATGAACACCCGATTACATTACCATCTATCACCTAATTTCCAGCTGCAAATACCTCAATCATGCCCACGGCCAGTTGTCCCGACGACACAAGTATCACCAAGATCCTGATCGCCGAAGATGATCAGACCGCCCGCAAGATGCTCAGCGGGATCGTGCGTAAATGGGGTTACGAGCCGATTACTGTCGCCGACGGTCTGGCCGCTTGGGAGGCCATTCAGGAGCCCAATCCCCCCCGCTTGCTGCTGCTCGATTGGATGATGCCGGAAATCGACGGCCGCGAACTCTGTCGCCGGATTCGCGACCGCAAAAGCTCCAATCCTCCCTATATCATTTTGCTGACCGCCCGCGATGCCACCGAGGATATCGTCAGTGGTTTGGATAGCGGCGCCAACGACTATATCGTCAAACCGTTCCAGCCCGCCGAGCTCGGCGCCCGTCTGCGCGTCGGCTATCGGCTGTTGACCCTGCAGGCCGAACTGAACGAGACCCGCGAACGCCTGATTTACCAGGCACGCCACGATCCGCTGACTGGCAGCCTCAACCGCCGTGCCATCATGGAGGAGATAGAGCGCGAGATGGCCCGCTCCCGCCGCGGGGGGCTGCCCTTGTTCGCCGCGATTAGCGACCTCGATCATTTCAAGGCGATCAATGATACCTATGGGCACCAGGTTGGCGATGCGGTACTCAACGAATTCGTGCAGCGCACGACGGCCAATCTGCGCACCTACGACCGGGTCGGCCGCTATGGCGGGGAGGAATTCCTGCTGCTCGCTCCCGTCATCGGCGAGCAAGACCCGCCCGATTTGTTCGAGCGCCTGCGTCGTATGGTGGCCGAGCAAACCTTCAATCTTGACGGCACGCCGGTGTCTTTGACGGTGAGTATAGGCGTCGCCCGCCTGCGCGCCGAAGACAGCATCGACGAATTTCTAGGCCGAGCCGATACCGCCTTGTATGAAGCCAAACGTACCGGTCGCAATCGCATCGTCTACAATGAATGATGGGCGCCAGCGTAGCGTTTTGGTGCGCTAATTGCGTTCGTTATCTGCTTTAATCCACAGATTGACCCCACCATGGGCGTCAATTCTAGTCGCGGCCCTGCGTGTGAATTCTGATCCAGCTATTCCCCAAGCAACCAGTGAAAGCCGCGGGCTCAAGCGCAGTCTGATCCTGCTCACCCTGGTCATGCTGAGTATTTTCCTCGCGGCGCTGGCGTTCCACCACCATCTAGAGCAGCGTGCCCTAGTCAACGAGCTCAACCAAACCTCCCGGCATGTGCATGCCAACTTTCGCATCAATCTTGCCGAGACTGAGAAAAACCTGCTGCTGCTGGCCACGATCTTCGCCAATGACGCCCAGGTCGATGCCCTCATGCGCAAGGCTCACCAAGCATTGGCGAAAAAGGATATGAAACGTCTGGCAAGCCTGCGTGAACAGTTATACGCCCTGCTCGCCCCGCGTTGGCAGGAAGCTATGCGCTTGCATGGTGCCCGGCAACTGCATTTTCATCTGGCCCCGGCTGCTGTGAGCCTACTGCGCGTGCATCGGCCCGACCAATACGGCGACAGCCTGGCCAAGGTGCGCCACACAGTGACCGATACCCAGGCGACTTGCGAGCCCCGGGCAGGCTTCGAAATCGGTCGTGTGGCGCCCGGCATCCGCGGCGTCGTGCCTTTTTGCCGGACCAACGAGCAAGGTGAACAGCAGGCTTTCGGCAGTGTCGATGCGGGCATGGCCTTCGCCAACCTTGTCACCAGCCTCAACCAAGCCAGCCAAGCCCAAATCAGTATCTTATTGAATCATGAGCCGGTTCGGGCCGCTGTTTGGCCGGACGCGCTCGAGGGGTTATACGCCAGTCCCGAGCCGGCCGGCCAATTCTATATCGAAGCCTCCTCAAGCCCAATGCCGGCGGCCTTTCGGCAGACGGCTGCGCAGCCTGCCAAAGCGGGCGAAGTGACTATTCGCCATTGGCAGGGTAAACCGTATGCGCTCACCTGGTTTCCGTTGCAGGACTACGCCGGCCAACGCGATCCGCAGCAAAACACGGTGGGGCGGATTCTGATCTGGCAGGATATTTCGGCCGCCATGGCCCAGTTGCATCACGCTCAGCGGACCTTCATAGCTTGGGGCATAGCGAGCTTTTTCCTGTTGGAAATCATGATGGTGGTGCTCTTTCGCTATGCGACCCAGCGGCTCAAGCGCACCATAGCCCAGCGCACTCAAGACCTGACCGAAGAGCGCCAGCTGTTCATGGCCGGCCCGACCGTCATCCTGAAATGGACGGTGCCGCCCGCTTGGGGCGTTCGCTATGTCTCGCCGAATGTCACCGAGGTGCTCGGCTATGCCCCCAAAGACCTGACCTCGGAGCGCATCAGTTTCCAGGACCTATTGCATCCCAATGACCGGTCCCGGGTGATTGCCGAGCGCCAGCGTTACGGTAACGATCCGGAATGTTTCTATTACCAGACCAATTACTGGCTCCGTCACCAGGACGGCGATTATCGTCTCATCCAGGACTATATTGTCATCGAGCGTGACGCCCACGGCAAAGTTCTCGCGCTTAACGGCTACATCCTGGATACCAGCGAGCTCAAGACCCTGCGGGATACCGTGCGCTTGCGCGAACGGGCCCTGGAAGCGACCACCATGGGTGTGACCATCAGCAGCACCCAGGAGGATATGCCGCTGGTCTATGTCAATTCGGCCTTTATCCGCATGACGGGCTATACGTGGGAAATGGCCGTGGGTCGCAATTGCCGTTTTCTGCAAAACGACGATCGCGATCAGCTCGCCATCGCCGAAATCCGCGCCGCGATCACCGAGCAGCGCGCCACCAAAGTGCTCCTGCGTAATTACCGCCGGGACGGCAGTCTCTTTTGGAACGAATTCAGTCTGGCGCCTATCTATGCCGAAAACGATGAAGTCACGCATTTTGTCGGTATCCAGGAAGATGTCACCCAGCGCCTAGCCCAGGAGCAGCAGCTCCGCCAAACCCTCGCTGAGGCCGAGCAGCTCGGCAATACCCTGAAACTCGAAACCGAGCGCGCCAATCAGCTCGCCGAACAGGCCCAGGCCGCCAACCAGGCGAAAAGCGACTTCCTGGCCAATATGAGCCACGAAATCCGCACGCCCATGAACGCCATCATCGGCTTTAGCGAATTGCTGCAGGATACCGAGCTCGACGACACCCAGCGCGATTATACCCAGACCATCGGTAACAGTGCCCAAACGCTGCTGCAGATCATCAACGACATTCTGGATTTTTCCAAGATCGAAGCCGGCAAGCTCACCCTGGAGCAAACGGCGTTCGCGCCCCGCGATTTACTGCAGGAGCTGGTCGCGCTATTTCGCCTGCAAGCCGAGCGCAAGGGCCTTGAATTGACCCAAACCGTGGCCGCGGATATTCCCGAGCAGATTCATGGCGACCCGGTGCGTTTACGGCAAATCCTGATCAATCTGGTGAGTAACGCCATTAAATTCACTGCCAGCGGCCAAATCCACATTGACGTATCCCGGCAGTCTGCAGCGGGCCCTGGCCTGCTCGCGCTGCAATTCGCCGTCAGCGACACCGGCATCGGTATTCCTGCCGCCAAACAGGCCGCGCTTTTCCAGCCCTTTACCCAGGCGGATGCCTCCACTACCCGCCGGTTCGGCGGCACGGGCCTGGGCTTGAGTATCGCCCGCCAATTGGTCGAGCTCATGGGTGGCGAACTGGCGGTAGACAGCGCGGAGAACGCCGGCTCGGTGTTCTATTTCACCGCCTATTTCAAGACCCTTGCGCAAGCCGGCATCGAACCGCGCGACCGCGGCGCGCGTTCGGCCAACCCCATGGCCGCGCCGCCACCCGCCGCCGCCCGCATTCTGGTCGTGGAAGATCAGCCGACCAACCAAACCTTGGCGCGGGTGCTGCTGACCAAGCTCGGCCATATCCCGGAGCTGGCCGCCGATGGTCAGGCGGCCCTCGAAGCCCTGGCGGGGCAGCGCTATGACCTGATCCTCATGGATATTCAAATGCCGCAGCTGGACGGCTTTGCGACCACCCAGGCTATCCGCCAGGGCCGAGCCGGTTGCAACCCGAGCGATATACCTATTATCGCCCTCACTGCCCATGCCATGGCGCAAGAACGTGAACGCTGTCTCAACGCGGGCATGAATGATTACCTGAGCAAGCCGATCGAAAGCCAGGCCCTGGCGGAGGTGATCGCTCGCTGGTTAGCCGCTGCACCGATAGCCGCCGACCCAGCGCGCTCGCCGCCGGCATCTGCCACGCCAGCCAAGCCGTCCGCCGTCCTGGACTTCGCGGCCTTGCGCAGCCGCCTGATGGATGACCATAACCTGGTCACCGAAGTCTTGGCCGGGTTTTTGGATGATTTGCCCCAACAATACCGTGACCTGCAGAAAGCTTTCGGCAATGGTCAGCTCGACAGCCTGAAGCAGCGTGCGCATCGCCTCAAAGGTAGCAGTGCCAACATGGAAGCCAATGTCGTCTATGCCCTGGCCAGCGAGTTGGAACATGCTGCCGCCAAAGGTGACTTGGCGGCAGTGCAGACGCATTTTGCCGAGCTCGACAAGCAAGTGCAGGCCGTGCTCGAAGCGCTGCAAGCCTATCTCGAACGCGATGCAAGTGAGGCCCAGTAGGAGATCCAGTAGGTTGTTCGGCTGACTTGCGCCGTGACCCGGGAACTATCGGCTGATTTGAGGCACTGTTACCTGAAGTCCCATCGAATAAAGAGCCGCGCCGAATATGAATACTGCACAGTCGTCTACCGTTCGTGAAAATGCCCGTTATCTCAATTGGCTGTTCAACCCCTTCCACCGCTTGCAGGTCAGTGATGTCTACGACCTGCTGGCCACCCGTGCCCTGACCGCCAAAGGTTTGTACCTGAACCTGGGCTATTGGCGAACCGCAACCGAACCGGAACAGGCTTGCCGCGATTTGGTGCGCCTGCTCGGCGAGCAGGCCGGCCTGCAAGCCGGCGATCGGGTGTTGGATGTTGGCTTCGGCTTTGCCGAGCAGGATCGCGTCTGGCTCGAGACCTTTGCACCCCGCGAAATCGTCGGTTTGAACATCACCGCTTCGCAAGTGGCCATAGCCCAGCAACGCATGCGCGATTACGGGCTTGCCAACCGCATCGATTTACGCCATGGCTCGGCAACCGAAATGCCTCTCGAGGCGGCTCAATTCGACAAAGTCCTGGCGCTTGAATGCGCCTTTCACTTTCGCCATCGCGAGGATTTCCTGCGTGAGGCCTATCGCGTGCTCCGCCCGGGCGGACGCTTAGCCGTTGCCGATATCCTGCCGGCACCGCCCGCCGCCAAATGGCATCAGCGCCTGCAACAGCGCTGGACATGGCATTTCCTGGCCCAGAAATTCGTGATTCCGCGCGCGAACGCCTACACTACGAGTGAGTACCAAAAGCGCTTAAACACCTGCGGTTTCGTTAATACTCAGATCGAATCCATCGCCGCCGATGTTTACCCACCCCTGCATGCCTACGCGAGCAAGCATCGCGAACTGCGCGAGCGGATGCATCCGCTCGCCCGCCTGCCGTTCGTCATCGCCGAACGCTTCTCAGCCGAAACCGTATTTCGCGGACTCGATTATGTCTTGGTCACGGCGGAAAAACCACTGGCGGAGTAAATGATTGCCAAGAACCGGTGTCTTTGCGAATGGCGTATAGTCCGGCGGTGCAACGTCAGTTGCAGCCAATGAATTAGAAACTCACTCATTCCTGTTTGAAAACCTTTCCAGCAGGTTGTCAAGCCAGGAAGCCTTGGCCCTAATTGCTTCGCCGACCACGAATTGCACCGGGATTTCCACGTCACCGCCAGTAGAGCGTATGAGTACAGCATTGTGATAGAGACCTGTGGTTAAGCCAATCGCTTTGGCCGTCAAGCAAACAGCCGTCTCGTTACCGGCAAAGGTGTATTTGTCCAGGGCGATGCCGCCCCAGGGATCCTGCAAACGCAGGACACCGCTCAAATAACCGCGGGAGGCGTTAGTGATTTTGAGGAACAGATGATCCGCCTGGCCCGAATAGACGACCCCCAGGTTGATCGCCGGTGGGGCTACTTCGAGTTTTGGTGCGGGTAGGTCCGGGTCGAGTAATTTTAGAGCGATTTCCAGCCGGGCCTGGGGATCCCCCTGGCCCGCTTCCAGGGCCTGCTCGAAGGCCTGCAGCGAGGGGATGCGCTGGGTACTGTAGAGCCAGGCGCCGAGCCAGCCGCGCTCGAGCAGTTTGCTGCCGACCCGGCGATTGTGGGCATTGCTGTCGATCAGGCGGGCCAGGGCTCGGGGTTCGCGAATCGGCTTGCCGGCAACCGGAAAGGGCAGTGCTGGCAGCAAACGCCAGGCGTAGCAAAAAGCCGCCAGCATGGGTCGATCGAGAAAATGGATGCGAATCGTTTGCAGAAAAGCGGTCAGTGTCTCCCACTCGGGATGACCAATGGCCTGCAGCCATTCGGCCAGACGCTGACTGTCGATGAGTTCGTAAATCACCGGGGCGATGGCTTGGCGATCCTGCTGAAACGCCCGCGCCAGATCCTGCGGCGATTGCAGGCGCAGCTCGGGGGTGGCGTAAAACGGTACGCTCGGGTCGAGGATATATTGCAGGGCCAGCAGGGCGACCCGGGCACTCTTGCCGTATTGATGGCGCTGGCGTAGGGCGCGGATGCGCTCGATCAGCTCTGAACTGCGTTCGGCGGCGGGCTGCCGGGCCTCGATCCAGGCCTCGATTTCCTGCGACCAAAGCGCCTTGTGCAGGGCTTCGGCCAGCTTGCGGCTGTCCTGTTTGGCGAGCATCACCGCCAGGGTATGCAGCGAATCGACCGGCTGGCCGGCAACCCTGAATTCAGCTTGCGGCTTGAGCAGATACCGCAACCGCACCAGGGCAATACTGGGATGGTCGGCATAGTCGCTTTCCCAGGCAGCAATGCGTTCCAGTGAGGCCTCGTCGAGCTTGTCCTCCAGCCAGGCCCGAATTCGGCCCGCGCTAAACGCGGCGGCGGCATCGAACTCGGTGAGTGCCTCGGCCAGGGCCGCGGGTGTGGTGGCGGCGGGATAGTCAGGCAAGCCAGTGGCCGGCGCTGCCGCGGCGGTCGGTGCACTTGCGGCCGGCTCAGCAGCGGCCATTGGGGGCAACTCGACCGGCTCACCCTGGAGCCAGCTCAGCACTTCGTCATACCCCCAGCGGGTTCGCGGCTCGCAGACTGTCAGACCTTTGAGCAGGGTCAGCAGGTCGGCCGAGACATGCGGCGGATAATCGAGGCGGCCGCGCAAATGCGCTACCAGCACACTATGGGTCGGCAGTCCCTGGAACGGCGACCGGCCGTTTACCAGATGCATCAGGGTAATCCCAAGGGCATAATAATCGGTGGCCGGGCTGACCTCGTCGTGATCGAGCAGCTCGGGGGCGGAATAATCCAGGGTCAGATTGGCTGCGGTTTGAGTCAGCCGGGCCCGGCTGTCGCCGGTATCCAGATAAGAGCTGATACCGAAGTCGCCGATCAGCGGCTCGCGCTGCTGCGGGCGGCGGAAGAACAGATTATTCGGTTTGAGGTCGCGATGCACAATACCCTGGTCATGGCAGAACGCCAGGCCCTGCAGCAGACCGGGCAGATGCCGGCGCAGGGCGGCTTCGGCCAGCGGCATGAAATCCGCGAACACGCCCCCTTCGCAGTATTCCATCACCTCGAAATATCGTCCCAGCCAGTCGCCATGGCCGAGCATGCGCACGATATGCGGATGCGCCAGCCCCTCCAGGCGCTGCACCACCGCTGCCTTGGGTCGGGCCTGGTAGTGGTAATGCTTGAAGGCTACCCGGCGGCCATACGGCTCATCCTGGCACAGATAAACCTGGGCCTCGCCGCCCTGATGGCCGATGGGCCCGGCGAGCAGGCGGTATTGCCCGGCGATGAGCTGACCGGGCAGCACGGGGGTGTCGGCGGTGCCCGCCCCGGCCTGCTCAGTCTCGAAACGCCGGGTAATCTGCCGCTGCTCGGTTTCATGATAGCGTTGGGTAATACCGGCTTCAGAATTTGGCATACCCTATTCACGCCTCGCACGTGAGCGCACGCTTAATTCCTCACACTTAACTCCAGAATACCAGTTGTCGTAGATCGGGTTAGCACAGCGTAGCCCGACTGAATCGGTTCGATATAACCACTAGTCATTAATCCTGACCCCCAGGCATACCCCCGCCAAGCGCAGCTCGTCGCCGGCAGCTAGCGGGCGTGGCTCATCCGGAGTCAGCCGGGCGCCATTGAGGAACGTCGGATTGGTAAATTCGTGCTGCAAGCGCTTCTGGTCGATGGGAATAACATACCAGGTCCCAGCGCGCCACTCGAAGCGGCAATGCTGACGATGGACGAACTCGCTGCCGGCAATCTCGCTGCCGAGCTGCTGCTGGGCCTGACTGGTGGCATGCGCCTGGCCGAGGATCATGCCGTCTTCAAGGGTGAATACCCGGCCGGTTGCCGCATGGGTCAACGTCAGGGCGGGCGGGGCAAACCGCTGGGTCAGGGCGACTGACGGCGGCTCAGCAGATTCGGGCGCCGCCGCCACAGGCCGGGGCACGGGCGAGACCATGGCAATGAACTGGCCGCAATTGTCGCAGGTGTTCGCATATTCCGGACTGCTGGCGCCGCAGCGCGGGCAGATGCGGACAAAATCGCTCATATCATTTGGCTCCGGCTAGCTGCTCCCATTGCCACAAAACGGTCAACGGCATGGGCGAATGGGCTGATATCGATCATCGTCACACTTGCATTGCCTTGTTGAAGCCAAGCGCATTTTGGCTGCTCAAAAACCCAGCCGCCGTTGCCAGACGGCCCGCTGCCGGGGGGACAATACACCGATCAACAAATCGTTGGCGCCGCCGGCGAGACCGAGATTGACCTGTTGGGATACTAGAGCCGCATACTCGGGTCGTAAGGCGCGGCCTTGCGGTGAGAGGCTGTGCAGCCGCTGGTTCGCCGAGCCGAGTAAAGCTTGCTCAATGGGCTGGGACTGGCGGTAAGGTCCGGCGATCAGGACGTCGATCTCGCCGAGCAAGACCCCACAGTCGGCCGACCCTGCCTGGCGAAGCTGGCCGAGGGTATAACCGGAGAAGACCAGATTATCCCACTGAGGGCGCCAGCGGCGTATGGCGCTAAGCAACGCCAGCACGGCAGCCGGCTGCTGGAACGGCTCGCCGCCGGTCAGCGTGATCCCGGTCAGGCTGGCATCAAGCGTGGCCAAGTACGCGCCCAGGGCAATGGGACAAACAGCATGTCCGGCCTGCGGATCCTGCCACTCCGGCGAGATGCAGCCCGGACATTGCAGCGTGCAGCCCGCCACCCAGACGACCACCCGCCGGCCCGGCCCCAGCGCGGTCACCGGCCAGGCAATGCGGCCTAGCTGCAGCTCAGGCGTCATATTCCGCTGCCTGCGGCGTAATGGCGACATCGAGCACGAAGCGGTGGGCCGCCTCTTCGCCATGATCGCTGAGCCCGCGGATATGCACCTGCTGCCCGGCCATCACAGCCTGATCAAAGAGCACCGAGGCCAGAGGATTGACCAAGGCGGTATCCAGGGCGTTGCGCACCCCCCGGCCGCCATGCGCCAGATGCTGCCGGGCCTGCGCAACCAGCTGCTCCCGCACCGCGGCCGTCCAGCTCAGGCCAATATCGTGTGCTTCGGCCAGCGATGCCTGCAAGCCCTGCAGCAATTGATCCAGAATCAGCTCATCGACCGGCGGGCGGATGAAGTCAAAGACCACGAAATTATCGCCGAAGCGGTTGAGAATCTCCGGGCGGCCCATGACCAGATTGAAATGATCCTCGATGGTTTTGAGCATCAGGGCCCGCACCTGGCTATACGGCATATCCGGGGTGACCAGCTGTCGGCGCTCGCCGGTCTCATGGTCTTGCGCAACCGTACCCAGGTTACTGGTAAAAACAATGATGCTTTCGGAGAAATACACCGTCTCGCCCTTGCCGTCAGTCAGGCGGCCATCGTCCAGGATTTGCAGGAACTGATCGAAAATCGATGGATGCGCCTTTTCGATCTCGTCGAACAGTAATACCGAAAACGGCTGCTTCTTGACCGCATTGGTCAGCTTGCCGCCCTCGTCGAAGCCCACATACCCCGGCGGCGAGCCCAACAGTCTTTGATCGGCATGGGCATGGGCGAATTCGCTCATATCAAAGCGGATCAGGCGCTCGGCCTCGCCGAACAACAACGCCGCTAGACTTTTCGCCATTTCGGTCTTGCCCACCCCGGTTGGACCGGCGAAAAACAACACCCCACGCGGGCGCTGACTGCGCCGGACACTGCCGGCTTCCAGCCCCAGCGCAGCCCGTTTGATCAACTCCAGCAGGCGGGCCACCGCCGCATCCTGCCCCTTGATCCGCGCTCGAATGAAATCCTCGGCCCGCTCCAGGCGGGCCCGGCTAAGCTTATCCCAATCGCTTTCGGTCACGCCGTATTTATAGCGCTCGCAAATGGTGCGGATTTCATTGGCCGGCAGTTGTTCTCGGCGCGACAGGGCGATCAGGCTCATCAATTCATAATAGGCCAAGCCATCGGTCAGGGCAGCGAACAGACTGGTCAGCTCGGCCGGCGGTGCCTCCCCGGCTGCGACGCCATAAAACCCGCCATAGCTCGACTCGAAAAACCGCGAGCGTTCGGCGCTTCCCGGGCGATCCAGGGTAATCGAGCGGCTGCGCGGATTATCCAGATACAAAAAGGGCGGCAGGTCGTTGAGTTTGTCGCAGACCAGGATGAGCGCATTGTTCAGGGCCCGTTCGGCGGTATACACCGTTTGGGCGTCCAGGGACAGTTTGAGCAGGCGGGTGAACAGGGCCAGTTCGCGAGCCGATAGATGATCCGGTGCTGTCAGCAGCCGCGAGGCGAACGGGAACACGAAGGCACAGGGCACCAGGGTATTGGCGACGGCGACCTGGATGAGCCGCACGGCCTCTTCCGGCTCGGTGATTTGCCGCCGGTTATTGCCCGGCGGCTGGGCCGCCTGCTCGACTGCCTGCTGCGTCCGGATTCGCTCGATGGCGTGGGTATCCGGCAGCGGTTTGCTGATGACCTCGAACAAGGCCTGCATACGGTTATCCGGGAAACGCAGGCCATCGACCGGATCGAACAGGCCGATGACCTCATAGCCCAACCCCTGTAGATACCGCTCGAAAAAGGCCGGCAGGCTGCTTTCGGTCCAATAGCTGGCAGGGCCCGCCGGCCGGCGCACCGGATAGGCGACCAGATCCAGCACATTGCCCTGCAGAAACAGCAGGGATTTCAGCGGGAGATAGCGCTCCAGCTCGCGAATCCAGCGGGGTGTGGCAGGCTCGATGACGATCATGCGTCAAACGACCGGGCTTTGGGGGCAGCGCGCTGGCGCAGGCGTTCCGCCACGGCAGCTCCTTCTTCTACCGTCACAATGGGAATGGCCGCTTCGGGTTTGTCCCGCTCGAACTGCACGCGATAATCATAGCCCTCGGCATTCAGACGCCGCAGCAATTCCTTGAGGTCAGCGCACCAGCGTGCCTCCTGCCGGCGCAGCAGGGCGAGTTCGGCGGCACTGAGCGGGGCATCCCGAGCCGCCTCGCGCACGTGCTGAACCTCGAACCCCAGGCGGTAATCGGCCTGCATGGCCATGTGTACCTGCTCGCCGCCGGGCATTTCCCAGCTCGCCGTCTGGTCATCCTTGTGGAGTGCCCGATAGCCGAGGTCACTCAGATGCTGCACGACTGCATGCTGAATACTTGTGCGAATGGCCTGATCCGCCAATGCGGCATCCAGCGGCTCGCGCAGGCGGGTAAACTGCTGGCTGAGCCCCTCCAGCTCCGCCACGCTCACCGCATCCCGCGCCAAAGCCTGCAATAATTGGCGCTCGAGGGTTTCCAGGGACTGGCGCTGCGCCGAGGTGAGCGCCAGCTGCTGATAGGTCAGCACGTCCTCGAGCAGGGCTTGTGCCCGGGCGACCCGTTCCGCCACAGCGTCCCGCTGCCGGGCCAAATCTGCCTGATGCGCGGCCAGGGTGTGTGCCAGGGTCGCCTCCCAGTTCTGCAGGGTCGCCAGGCTGGGGGGATCGCCTTGTTCCAGGGCCTGGGCCAGGCGGTTCACCGCAGCCTGCAGCCGGGTGAAGGTCGGCCGGTCATGGGCCAGCAATGCCTCAGGCCATTGCGCCAGGGTACGCTGCAGCTTGGCAAGCAGGCGTGCCCGCGGGGTGCTCGCGAGAAAGCCCTGAGCCACAGGTAGGGTCTGTTCTTCAGGCGCACTGGCATTGCCGGGGTTGGCCCGCAAACCTTCAAGTTTCGCCTGGGCCTGCTCGAAGGCAGCATTCAAGTCCGCCATCGTGGCCTCCTGCGCCGCCAGGAAGCTTTGCCACTGCGCCAATTCTTGGGCCCTTTCATGCATGCGCTGGCGGGCCTCGGCCTGGCGCTGCTCGAGATGCGCCTGTACTGCCTGGACCGCCAGGTAAGTCGCCCCGGCCGCCAGCATGCCGGCCCCGACCGCCGGGTTGGCCAGGGAGGTCACGATCACCGCTTCGCCGCTCATAAACGATTCGTTGTCGTTTTACCCCGGGGGCTCGGCCCGGCTTCGCTGACCGGCTCAGTCGGCGGGGTATTCAGCGTTAGGGCGAAATCAGGCATGGGGCGATCCTCCTGCCAATCGAGATGCAGTATGCAAAAAAGGGTAGCATGATGGTGGCTCAAGCAACCTTGCAAGCGGTATCTTTTTCTGTAGTATAAACCCCGTTGATGGTTTCCCGCTGAGGGGATGAAAACGGGAACAGGGTGCGCGTCGGTGTGACCGATGCCAAGCCTTGGCTGCCCCCGCAACTGTAGGCGGTGAGCCTGTGCCCATACATGCCACTGGTCGGCCAGACGACCGGGAAGGCTGGGCGCGGGTGCTGACCCGCGAGCCAGGAGACCTGCCATCGACCGCATCGCCTAACCGTCGATCGGGGTGCATCGAGGGTGCGGTCTACCGTTGTGGCGATGTTCGTGCAGGCGCTGCCGCGCCACAATGAGTAGGCCTGAGGGCAGTCCCGTGACTCCGTCTGTGGAGCAGCCAACGCGTGGGGCATGGTTAGCCAATGCGCTAGGTTAGCCAATGCGCTAGCTCCCTTCGGATCGATCGTTCCCGGCCTGTTCTATACCCCGCGGCAGACGCTGTAGCGACTTGATTCTCAAGCCTATACGGAGTCTGTGTCTTGTT
>CAYFSA010000057.1:0-16662 GCA_964345605.1 uncultured Ectothiorhodospiraceae bacterium | reverse complement strand
TTATTCCTCGGCTTGAATCTCCACCGCCTGATCCAATAATGGGTCGCCGACGGTCACCTGGGCCGGTCCCGGCGGTAACGAGATCAGCAGCCGTTCGGCCAGGGCCGCGGCGGCTTGGGCCTGGTCGCCGTTCGCTTTTACCAAAAAGCTGTCGAGCACCATGTTGATGGGGTCGATGGCAAAACGCCGCTTGGCGATGCGCTCTTCCAAGGCTGCCCAGACCACCTCGCCCTGCCGATTCTGTAGTTTCAGTGAACAGCTGTAAACGTGGGCATTATACACGCCCGCATGCTGTACGGCGGCTTGCTGCACGGCCCCCGAGAGAAAGGCATCAGCGCCCGACAACGCGGCCAGCTGGGGAAATTCCAGCAAGCGCAACTGCCCTGCATGCGTGACCCCGAGGGCATTCAGGGCCCGGTCCAGGCGTTTGCGGTCAACCAGGGAATACCCCTTGGCGCGCAGCCGTTCCATCACCCCCTGACGAAAATGGTAGGTGATGGCCGGCTGCACCGAAAAGTTCTCCATGGGCAGCACTGCGATCATGTATTGGGAGCGCTGCTGCAGGCTGTTGGCCCAGGGCTGTGATAGGGTTTGCTGCTCGGCTGAAACGGGTAGCGCGGTGCTCAGCCAGCAGCCCAGGAGGGTGACTAATAACAGGAAGAGGCGGTGCATGTCGTTTGTCGCTCAGCGGCCTCTGCAGTCACTTACGTCCGCTGCATTCCATGATAGAGATTCACCACATGGCGGGCCTCGGCGAAGAACAGCCAGCGCTCGATGCCGATGCCGATGAACGCGGACAGGACGCCGAACGAGGCCGCACCCAAGACACTGGCGCTGGTCAGCAGGGCATAGGCCATCGCGACCAGCGGCAGGATAAAGCCCAGCACGAACACCAGTCCCTTGAGCTGAAACACGAGCTCAGCCGGCGCCTGGTAGCCGAATTCCCGGGTCAGGAAGGTCCCGGCGGAATGGCCGACATCCAGCAGGCGGACCGTGGCGCGGTTGAAGCTGGTGGCAGTATTGATGCTCGGGCCGGTGTTCTGGGCGATCCAGAAGTAGTAAATCGCCTTGGTAATGGCGGCAATGACGAGCAGCGCCACGGTCAGGCCCATGACAATGCCGGCCTGATGACCGAAGCCGGCGCGTACCGTGGCCAGCAAAAGGCCGCCGAGCATCAGCCCGAGCAGGATGTAATTCGCCGGGGTCAGGGCGGTGTGCCACTGGCGGATGGTTTTCAGGCAGGCGTAGATCATGCCGGTGGTGAACACGGTGATTTGCGCCAGGATGGCCGCGATCACGCCGGCCACTAGGAACCAGCCGCCCGGCTCGGCGCCTCCCTGCCAGAGACCGAGCAAGTACAGCAGGGCGAACGGATAGAACAGCACGGAAAATACCCCTTCCCGCGACAGCCAGGAGGTCTTGAAGCGGAAAAAGGCGCGCCAGGCATTCTTGGGGTTGGCCAGGTGTTGGGTCGAGGAAATCAGGCCAGCGGTCGTCAGCACCAGGGCTAGGATGGCCGCTGTCATTAATTCGCCCCGGCTCGCCGCCGGCAGCAGACCCACTGCGTGCAATATCGCCAGGAGGCTGAACAGGCCGAAGCCGGCCCCGGAGGTTACGGTAAAAATAATGACCGAAAAGGCGGGATGCATAAATTATAACTCCGTAATCCAGATACTCACCGACCCTAGCGGGTCACCATGCGATTGGCCCATTCCTTGACCTTGCCGAGCAGGCCATCGGCCTGACGCACATCATCGGTCGGTACGGGCCGGGTCACCCGCGGCGGCAGGTAATGGTTGACCGGGTTGTAGCCGAGCTCGGGCATGAGCTGATTGCCGGCGCGCTCGCGCACCAGGCGGCTGACTTCGGATTCCGGGTCGTCGAAATCGCCGAAGAACCGGGCATGGGCCGGACAGGTCAGGACACAGGCGGGCTGGCGATCCTCGGGTTCGAGCGCTTCATCATAGATGCGGTCTAGACAAAGGGTGCACTTTTTCATCACCCCGTCCTGCGGGTCCAGTTCGCGCGCGCCGTAGGGACAGGCCCAGGCGCAGTAATTACAGCCCATGCATTTGTCCTGATCCACCAGCACGATACCGTCCTCTTGGCGCTTGTAGGAAGCCCCGGTCGGGCAGACCGTCACGCAGTCGGCATCGTCACAATGCATGCAGGACATGGGGAAGTTAATCGTCTTGCTGTAGGGATAATCGCCGACTTCATAATGCCGGATGCGATTGAACCAGACCCCGGTCGGGTCGGCCGCATACGGGTTTTCGTCGGTCAGGGGCCCGGTCATGCCCGAGGTGTTCCATTGCTTGCAGGCCACCGCACAGGCGTGACAACCGACACAGGTGTCGAGGTCGATGACTAAACCGAGTCGCATATTAAGGGGTCCTCTTCGAAATACGTTAGCGCTGGCCGCGAGTGATGACATCGTTCATGTCGCGATTGAGATGCACCGCCTCGTGCGATTGGTAGCGCAGGGTGTCCGGCGCGCTCAGCAGCGGCTTGATGGTCGCCGGCTGCGGCCAGGTGCCGACTTCGTCGCGCTTGGCCGGATAGATTTTCACCCGCAGGTCATACCAGGCGGCCTGCCCGGTTACCGGGTCGGAATTGGTGATATCGGCGCGGGAGGCATCCGGGGGCAGCAGCTCGGAGATCAGATGGTTCATCAAAAAGCCGCGGGTCGCCTCATTGGCATCCGCCGACAAAGCCCAGGCGCCGGACTGCTTGCCGATGGCGTTCCAGGTCCAGACGGTGTTCGGCTCGCAGCCTTCCATCAGCTTAACCTGGCAGCGCAGCTTGCCGGTCGGGGATTCCAGCCAGACCCAGCTCAGATCCCTGATGCCCAGGGCCTCGGCCCGCTGTCGGTTCATGTACAGGTAGTTGTGCGCGATGATCTGCCGCAGCCAGGTGTTCTGCGAATCCCAGGCGTGATACATCATCATCGGCCGCTGATTGACGGCATACAGGGGATAGGCCAGTTCATCCAGCATGCCCTGCTCGAGCGGCTTGTACCAGAACGGCAGCGGATCGAAATAAGTCGCCAGGCGCTGCTTGTGGGCCGGCTCGGTGGGCTGTGGGCCGTCGTACAGCCCCTGCCCGGCCAGGCGGAATTTCTGCAGGGTCTCGGAATACAGCTCCATGACGATGGGCGCGCTGGAGCCGTTCCAGCCGACCCGCTGGGCGAACTCGAGATAATCCTTGTTGGCAAAGCGATAGAAGCGCTGCTCCGGCGGCAGGTGATACATGAAGAAGGCTTCGTTGTCGATGTAACGCTGCCACTGGTCGGGATTGGGCGCACCGCGCAGCGGCTCGTCGCCATTCTCGCCGCGCCAGCCGGCAAGGAAGCCGACCCCGGGCGCTTTCTCGTAATTGACGATGAAGTCCTGGTAATCCTTGAACTTCGGGCTGCCGTCCTCGTTGGTGAAGCCTTGGAATTTCAAGCGGTTGGCCAGCTCGACCAGCACTTCCTGCCAGGGCCGCACATCCCGGTCCGGCTCGATGATGGGCTGGCGGATGGCATCGCAGGCCGCTGCCGGCTCGGAGATCGGCCGATCCAGCATGGAGATGGTGTCATGGCGTTCCAGATAGGTGGTATCCGGCAGCACCAGATCGGCGAAACTGACGATTTCCGAATGGAAGGCGTCCGAGACCACCAGGAACGGGATCTTGTACTCGCCGCTGTCATCCTTGGCCTGCAGCATGTCCATGGTCTCGCTGGTGTTCATGGCCGAGTTCCAGGACATATTGGCCATGAAGAACACCATGGTGTCGATCGGATAGGGATCGGCATTCACGGCGTTGGTGATGACCATATGCATCAGGCCGTGATTAGCCAGCGGTGCATCCCAGGAATAGGCCTTGTCAATGCGCAGCGGTTTGCCGTCGGCATCAATCAGCAAATCCTCGGGGCCGGTGGGGAAACCCAGCGGCGGCGACTTCAGCGGCGTGTTCGGCGCGACCTCGCGGGCCGGTTTGATGCCGGGCGGGATATGCTTGGGGTATGGTGGTTTGGCCAGATGGCCGCCGGGCACGTCCACCGAACCGAGCAGGATTTGTAGGACATGAATCGCGCGGCAGGCCTGGAAGCCATTGGAATGCGCGGAAATGCCCCGCATGGCGTGCATGGACACCGGCCGGCCGATGACCTTGTCATGCTGGCGGCCGGCCCAGTCGGTCCAGGTGATGGGTAGCTCGATCTGTTCCTTGAAGGCGACATGGGCCATCTCCAGGGCCAGGCGCTCGATGGTCGCGGCCGGCACGCCGGTAATGACGGCAGCATTGGCCGGGGCATAGTCCTCGCTCAGGTATTTCTCGGCGAGCAGGGTCATGGCTGTTTTTACCGTGCGGCCGTCGGGGGCAGTGTACTCGCCGAACAGGGCGGGCTTGATCTCGGCCTGGGTGGCGTCGACGAAGGTGTTCTGCTCCAAATCGAAGGCCTGCGGCTGGCCCTCGGCGTCGCGCAGCAGCAGCCCGTCACCCGGTTCGCCGGGGCTGACGACGACCAGCTGTGGGCCGTTGGTGTAGCGCACCAGGTACTCCCAATCGAACTGCTCGTTGTTCAGCAGTACATGGATCATGGACAGGGCAAGCATGCCGTCCGTGCCCGGTTTGACCCCCACCCATTCGTCGGCTATCGCCTGATAGCCGGTGCGCACCGGGTTAATGGAGACGAATTTGGCGCCGCGGCGCTTGAGCTTTTCCAGGCCGATCTTGATGGGGTTGGAGGCATGATCCTCGGCCACGCCCCACATCATGAAATACTTGGTGCGCTCCCAGTCCGGGTCGCCGAATTCCCAGAAGGCATGACCCATGGTGTACAGCCCGCCGGCGGCCATGTTCACCGAGCAAAAGCCGCCATGCGCCGCCCAGTTATAGGTACCGAACTGGGTCGCCCATAGCCCGGTCAAGGCCTGCATTTGATCGCGGCCGGTAAAGAACGACAGCTTGCGCGGATCGGTCTCGCGAATTTTGCGCAGGCGCTCGGTGAAGATATCCAGCGCCTCGTCCCAGGAAATGGGCTCGAACTCGCCCGCCCCGCGTTCACTGCCGGGTTTGCGCTTAAGCGGCTGGGTGAGCTTGGCCGGCGAATTCTGCTTCATAATGCCGGCATTGCCCTTGGCGCAGAGCACCCCCTGGTTGACGGGGTGATGCCGATTCCCCTGAATAAAGCGGACCTGATTGTTCTCCAGGGTAACCTTGATCCCGCAACGACAGGCACACATGTAGCAAGTCGTGTACTTCTCCACTTGCTGGGCATGATTCTCAAATTGGGGCAATGCACTCATCGCCGGCTCCTCGTTCGCTACCGTTTCGCTTTAATGAGCGCAAGTCTGAGCCTCGCCACGGTGCAAGGCAACTAGGAATTTTAGATTTCTTGATAAAACGCATTTATGGCGGCATGCTAAGACCCATGAAAACCATACCCTGCAATCTGATAATGGGCTTTCTCGGTGTCGGTAAAACGACCGCGATTCAAGCCCTGCTAGCCCAGCGTCCCGCCGGGGCGCGTTGGGCCGTCCTGGTCAATGAATTCGGGCAAATCGGGATTGACGCTGCGCTGCTCGCCGCGCCGGGGGTTGCGGTCAAAGAAGTCCCGGGGGGTTGCTTGTGCTGTGTCAATTCCGTTCCCTTCAGTGTCGGCCTGACTCGTCTAATTCGAGAGCAGCAGCCCCACCGGATTTTGATCGAGCCAAGCGGTATCGGCCATCCCCATCAGCTGATCCAGCAGTTGACTTCAGCGACCTTCGCTGAGCATCTCGATCTGCGCGCGTCCATCACGCTCGTGGATGCCCGCAAGCTCAGTGACACAAGATATTTGCGCCATCCCATCTTCCAAGACCAAATTAGCATGGCCGATGTGCTCGTCGGCAATAAATATGACACCTATAGTGAAGCTGATCGCGAGCGATTTATGGCATACGCCCGCCAGTGTCAGCCACCGAAACAGCATGTCATGTTGTTGGCGCAAGGCCAAATTCCGGTTTCTCTGTTGGATTTGAACCGCTTGGCTTATGCGGCCCAATTACCGGACGAGCATGCCCATGCGCACACTGAGTATGCAGACCAGGGTGTGCCTTTAGGTAATTCCCCAGGCACTGCTGATTGGTTTTGTGTCGAAGGCGCTGCCCATGGTTTCCAAAGCATCGGCTGGCAAATCGCTGCGGCTATCCGGTTTCGCCTGGATTGCCTGCAGACTTTGATCGACCGGCTGTCTGGCGCACGTATTAAAGGTCTCGTGCATACCGATTGGGGCTGGCAGCAAATCAATAATGCCGATGGCCATTGCCAGACGCAGACTGCCGAGCCTGGACAAGATAGCCGGTTGGAGATCATTGCCGCTGCCGCAGAAGGGGGGCATCCCTTTCTCGGGCTCGACCAGCAGCTGCGGGCTTGTCGCTGGCAGGATGCAATGTAAGCCTTTTTGCGACTGGTTAAATACAACCCGCGGTACGATCAGGTAGGCTCAACGGCTTTTTACCGACCTGCGGAGACGTCCAATGAGCCTATGGTTGCCAAGCGGGATACACCCATGCGCGCTGTTTTGACCAAAGTGCCCGAGCTGACCGGGCTGCTTATGCTGACGCTGGCCGCTTATGCGGTCATGGGATTGTTCAATGAGCTGGAAGGGACCGCGGTGCTGTCGGCCGGTGATATCTGGCTGCTCAGCGCCGGCTCATTTTTATTCAGCCTATTGATCGCTGTGGTGGCGGTGATCGGCGGGATCGGTGGTGGCTTGTTGTTTACGCCGGTGATGCTGGCCTTTACTTCAGTGGATTCCTTGGTCATCCGCTCCACCGGTTTGGTGGTCGCGATGTTCAGCGGTTTGATCTCGGCCGGACCGTTCATGCGGCATGGCTTAGCCGATATTCGCCTGGTGCTGTACTGTGCAGTGCCGATTACCCTGGGAGCGATTGCCGGCTCGCAGGCGGCCATCATTCTGCATGAACATTTTGGGACCACCGGCGATGCCTGGGTGCGACTGGCGTTGGGGATCATTCTGTTGGCGGTAGCCTGGCTGCTGGTGCTCGGCGGCTCACGCAATGAATATCCCAATGCGCCGCCAAGCAGGGGGTTGAGCCAGTTATTGAATCTGCAGGCCAGCTATTATGAAACCTCCCTGCGCCAGACCGTGACTTATCGGGCCAACCGGCTGCTGGCCGGCGGGTTGTTGTTCCTGGGCGTCGGTTTTATCGGCGGGTTTTTCGGCGTCGGCGGCGGTTGGGCCGTAGTGCCGGTGTTGAATCTGGTGATGACCATTCCCCTGAAGGTCAGCGCGGCGTCTAGCGGGATACTGTTGGCGATCGGTAATGCCTCGGCCATTTGGCCGTATATCCTGTCGGGCTCATTGATTGCCTTGTTCGCCGCGCCCTGGATGCTGGGCCAGGTGGTCGGCGGTATCCTCGGAGCGCATGTGTTGACCCGTGTAAGGGCCTCGGTAGTGCGCTATGTCATTATCGGGATTTTGTTTTTGACCTGTATCAAATTGACGGCGCGGGGCCTAGAAGGACTGTTGGGCATCGCGATTCCGATCCTCTAACGCGAGGGGGCAAACCATGGCATCGACTTCGAAGCAAGCCAAGCAAAACCATTCTCTGCCGGGGGTAGTCTTTGGTGAGGTGATTTACTGGACGACCTTGGGTGCCGCCCTGCTGGTGCTGCTGGGCCTGGTGTTGACATTCAGCGTGGCGAGCCAAGGCACGCAGGCCAGCACTATGCTGACGAGTATTTGGCAGGGTCAGCATGTCGATGAAATCTGGCACAATGCCCAAGCGGCGCAGCCCGATGGGCATTGGTACTTGACTCAGCTGCACAC
Source organism: uncultured Ectothiorhodospiraceae bacterium (assembly GCA_964345605.1). Classification (GTDB taxonomy): domain Bacteria; phylum Pseudomonadota; class Gammaproteobacteria; order CAYFSA01; family CAYFSA01; genus CAYFSA01. Next base: position 8,843 of record CAYFSA010000057.1, on the reverse strand, counting down.
TGGCCACGGGTTGACGGCGGCCGGTATCAGCTTAGGGGTGTTCTCAGTCATCCCCGCAATGTTGGCCGCGGGTGCCTTGATCGGCTGGCGCGAGAAGCGCGTAGTGTTCGGGGGCTTGGCTTTGTTGGCGGCGGGCATTACGCTGACCGCTGTGCTCGGGTGAGCGTGAGATCCATCGTTGTGCCAATGGTAACCATCTATGAGCGACGCCCAACCGTTGGCGCGCGCTAGCGCGCAATGGGGAGAGCTGATTCGTGAGCTGATGACCGCAGCGCGCCAGCAGGGGGCCGGTGAGGCCGAGGCGGCGATCGGTGACAATGTCGGTTTGTCGGCGCGGGTGCGCTTGGGCGAGGTCGAAACGCTCGAGCATCACCAAAGCCAGCGGTTGTCGGTGACGGTGTATTTCGGCCAGCAAAGCGGCTCGGCGAGTACCACCGATCTCACGCCCGGTGCGGTCCAAAGTGCCCTCGATGCGGCCTGCCGGATCGCTCGCTACACCGCGGCCGATCCCTATGCCGGCTTGGCGGCGGCTTCGCGGCTGGCCGGCCCGCCCTGGCCGGTGCTTGATCTCGATCATCCCTGGGCGCTGACCGCCGAACAAGCCATCGACTTGGCCAAGCGCTGCGAGGCGGCGGCTCGCCAAGACACCCGCATTACTAATTCCGAAGGGGCAACGGTCAACACCCGTCGGGGGCAATGGGTGTACGGCAATACACATGGCTTTCTCGGCACCCAGCTCGGCACCCGGCATAGCCTGAGCTGCACGGTGTTGGGCGGCCTAGCGGGGGCGATGGAACGGGACGCTTGGCAAACGATTGGGCGCGCGCCGACAGCCTTGGAATCACCCGAAAGGGTCGGCCAGCAAGCGGCGGCCCGCACCTTCGCCCGGTTGGGGGCTAAGCGGTTAACTACCCGACAAGTGCCGGTCGTCTTCGCCCCGGAGGTGGCGCGGAGTGTGTTGGGGCATTTGGTCGCGGCCGTCAGTGGCGGGGCGCTGTACCGCCGTGCATCGTTTTTGCTCGAGCAGCAGGGGCAGGTCATTTTTCCCGAATTTGTCCGCATCGATGAACAGCCGCATTGGCCTCGGGGACTCGGCAGCGCGGCATTCGATCAGGAAGGGGTGGCGACCCGGGCGCGTGCGCTCGTCCAGGAGGGTGTCTTACAGGGCTACGTGCTGGGCAGCTATGCCGCCCGCAAGCTCGGTTTGACGACCACGGGCAACGCCGGCGGCGTGCATAATCTCAGCGTTGCGTCCGGTACTCAAGATCAGGCGGCCCTGCTGCGCGAGATGGATACCGGGGTACTGGTCAGTGAGGTCATGGGGCAGGGCGTGAATATCGTGACCGGCGATTATTCGCGCGGCATGGCCGGTTTTTGGGTCGAAGGCGGTGAAATCCAGTATCCCATTGCGCAAATGACCATTGCCGGCAATCTGCGCGATATGTTCCGTGGTCTGGTCGCGGTTGGCAATGATATCGATCGGCGCGGCAATCTACTGACCGGTTCCTGGCTGATCGAGCGCATGACCGTGGCCGGAACTTAGCGTTCGGTACTTAGAGCGTGGTACTTAATAGATTATGCCGTTGGTCTTTGGCCTTGTGGCCGAGAGGGTTGTTGATGTCACAACTGATAAACTGCAGAGCGGGATTGCAGGCCCGCTTGCATACCATGGGAGTAGCGAAACGATGCATACACCGATCAGCCCGTATGGCGGCGAATTACAAGAATTGTTGGTGACCGGCGGCGAGGCCGAGGCACTGAAGCAGGCGGCCAACGATTATCCGGATTGGGCCCTGACCCCACGCCAATTGAGCGATCTCGAACTGCTGCTGAGCGGGGGTTTCTCACCGTTGACGGGCTTTATGGGGCAGGCGGATTATGCCCGGGTGTTAAACGAAATGTGCCTGAGTGACGGCACGCTCTGGCCCATGCCGATTACGCTGGATGTCAGCGAGGCGTTTGCCGAGGGCCTTAGCGCCGGCAGCCGCATCGGTTTGCGGGACCAGGAAGGTGTGTTGCTCGCGGTGATGGAAGTCGGCGAAATTTGGACACCGGATCGGGAGCGCGAGGCAAGCGCGGTGTTCGGGACGCAGGATACACGTCATCCCGGTGTTGACTATCTGTTGCATCGGTCGCATCCGGTCTATGTGGGCGGTCGTCTGCAGGGCGTGCAGCTGCCGACGCATTACGACTATAAATCCCTGCGCGACACCCCTCGGCAATTACGTGAGCGTTTCCAGAAACTGGGTTGGAGCAAGGTGCTCGCCTACCAGACCCATGTCCCCATCCACCGGGCCGAGCAACGCATGACTGCCATGGCTGCCCAGCAAACCGAGGCCAACTTGTTGATCCATCCGTCGGTGGGGATGGCCAAGCCGGGTGATATCGAACATTTTACCCGGGTGCGGTGCTATGAGCATGTCATGGCGCACTACCCGGAGCAGACCACCGCACTCAGCCTGCTGCCCTTGGCACCGCGCCTGGCGGGGCCGCGCGAAGCGCTGTGGCATGCCATTGTTCGCCGCAACTACGGCTGTACCCATTTGCTAGTTGGTCCGGACTTCGCCAGCCCCCGAGCAGAGACCGGGGCCGCCCCGTTCTATGCGACCAATGCAGCCCAGGCGCTGGTGGCCGAGCACGCCGAGCAAATCGGTATCAAGCTGGTGCCCATGCCGGAGTTGGTGTATGCAAGTGCCCGGGCCGAATTCGTCGTGCGCGAAGCCCTGCCTGCCGACGAACCGGTGCAAACGCTGGATGACACTGAATTTCAGCGCCGCTTGCAGGCCGGCTTGGAAATTCCCGCGTGGTATTCCTTCGCGGAGGTTGTCGAGGAGTTACGTCGGGCGCATCCGCCGCGGTACCGGCAAGGCTTTACCGTGTTCTTTACCGGACTGTCGGGCTCGGGTAAATCGACGATTGCCAATGCCTTAATGGTCAAACTGATGGAACTCGGCGATCGGCCGGTTACCCTGTTGGACGGCGATATCGTCCGTAAGCATTTATCCTCGGAGCTCGGTTTCTCACGCGAGCACCGCAATATCAATGTCAAGCGCATCGGTTATGTGGCCAGCGAGATTACCAAGAATGGCGGCATTGCCATTTGTGCGCCGATTGCGCCCTATGCGGCGATTCGTCGCGAAGTGCGCGACATGGTCGGGCGCTATGGCGGTTTCATCGAGGCGCATGCCGCTACGCCCCTTAAGGTGTGCGAGCAGCGCGATCGCAAGGGTTTGTATGCCAAAGCGCGGGCCGGTGTAATCAAAGAGTTCACGGGGATCAGTGATCCTTACGAAGCCCCGGAGAGTCCGGAAATTCGTCTGGATACCACCGATTGTACGCCGGACGAGGCAGCCCACAGCATATTGCTCAAGCTCGAGAGCATGGGCTTTATCAACAAGGCGGGGTGAGAACCATGGCTATCCGAGTGCATTGGCCGGGGCTGGCTTTGGTCATCGGTTTGCTGACATTGACCGGCAATCTGACTGCGATGCCAGCCCATGATAAGGGGGCCAAAGCGCCGGCTGAATCGCCCAAGCCCTTGCCGGCGCGGCAAGGGCTTGCCACTAGCGCCCTTCAATCCCTGGATGCCATTGCCGCGGCGCTCGACTCAGCACGGGTGGTGCTGATCGGTGAGCAGCACGATCAGTATGCCCATCATCTGGCTCAACTCGCCATGATCGAACGTTTGCAGGCCCAAGGCGAACCGCTGGCAATCGGGCTGGAGATGTTTGCGCGCCCCGCGCAGGCGGTTTTGGATGCCTTCGTTGCCGGCCGTCTGTCGGAAACCGAGATGCTGCGCCAGTCCGACTACTTTACGGAATGGGGCTTCGACTATCGGCTTTATCGTCCCATTTTGCAATATGCCCGCGAGCAGGGCATTGCCTTGGTGGCATTGAATCTGTCCCGTACGATCACGCGACAAGTCAGTCAGGGCGGGCTCACCACGCTCAGTGAGGCACAGCGAGCCCAATTGCCCGAGCTGACGGGCGACATACCAGCCGATTATCAGGCCCGCTTGCGTCGTGTATTTGCCGAGCATCCCGGCGATGGCGATTTCGAGCGATTCGTGCTGATCCAGCGCTTGTGGGACGCGAGCATGGCGGCAACGGCGAGCGGCTATCTGCGCGACAAGCCGGCAACACGCCTGGTGATACTGGCGGGGGCCGGGCATGTGGCCGCGACCAGCGGGATTGCTGGCGAGCTCGATGAAGATCGGCTCGGCGAGGTGGCCAGTGTATTAATCGCTGCCGAGGGTCTGACTACACCTGAGCGCGCCGATTGGTTATTATGGCCCGGCGCTGCGTCGTTATCGGCAAAGGGTCAACTGGGTATCAGGCTGGCCAGCGAAGCGGGGGTATTAGTGATCAGGGACGTTAAAGCCGATAGTGCTGCGGCTGCGGCGGGCTTGCAGAGCGGCGATCGGCTGCAATTTCTGGACGGCTTGCCGGTGACCCGCCGGGCGGATGTGCGGCTGGCGTTATGGCATGCCGCTCCAGGGGATACGGTTGAAGTCAAGATAGCCCGCTCGGGCGAGAAAGGCGGCGACAAGATCTTGACGATGACAGCGCATTTGCAATGATGCATCGCTAACTTGCTGATATGATGAGGTTGCGTCAAATGCTGGGGCTGTAGTGCGGCAGCGGTGGTCAAAGCAAAATTTGACGTAGAGCAATCAGGCATGTTTCGCTTAGGTCGGCTAGTTTTACTGGCCAATCCATCATAAAGACTGAACAATTGAGAGATGAGAGGTGCTCGTAATGCGCAAAGCAATGCAGTTATCAGTCCTCGTTTTGGGGAGTTTGCTGCTGTTGCAACCCGTGTTGGCCGCTGAGTCAACCGAACAAAACCCGGGCGACAGCAAAGCTGATGCCGATGCTAAGGCTCAGTCCGAGCAAGCGCCCGCCAACGCCCAATCGGCGTCGAGTCAAGACATGATGATGCAGTGGCGTCAGCAGCATGACGCACAAATGCAGCAGCAATACCAACGGATGCTGGAGGCTGCCCAGCAGCGCCAAAAAGAAATCGCCGACTACCACGCCAAGTTGCGCGAACAGGCCCAGCAACGCCACGATTATTTGCAATCCAATCACGAAGAGATGCTGCAGCAAGCCTTGCAGCAGCAAGAAGAACGCATCCAGCAGCATCAGGAAATGCAGGAAGCGGCGCAACAGCGCCTCGAGCAGGCACAGCAGCGTCAGGAGAAGCTGGCTTCTATGACCCCGGAAGAGCGGCATGAATATTTGCAAGAAGCATTTGCGAAACTGCGTGAAGGTGAAGCGCCTGAATGGCTGATGCCGCAAATGGCCCAGCAAGGCAGCATGGCTCAGCAGCGTCCCATGCGGCCGTATGGTCAACAGCGCCCGCCGCTGCCGCCGCGGCCCGATTTCCAAATGCAGCAGCCACGCTACTACGGCTCGCCCGGCCGTGACTGGCAGCGTCCGCAGCCGCCTCAGCGCCCGCGATTCAGTGGCCCTGAGCGCGGCTGGAGTGGCTATCCGGGCAGACCTGGCTACGGCGCAGGTCCCCATCATGCCCGTGGGGGGTGTCCCGGCCATCCTCGTTGCATGCGCTAATGAGTGCCGTCTCTTGCCTGTAGTTGTTGCAGCCACGCCAGCGCATCACCCTAAATCGGCAGATTAGGGCCGCGCTAGATCGAGCGATACTCGCATTCATCCCGAGCTTGTCGAAGGATGAATGCGAGCTTCCCGCAGTAGAACCAGTCACTCCAAGCCTAGCTGACAAGTCGCCCTCTGGGTTTTGAACAGTTACCTTGCTGCCTCTTGGAACGATCGAATTCCTTTTCCCGCCGGAATAGACCTTGCTAGATCTCATTTAACCAGCGGTACAAGTGCTGTTTTCTCAATCGGTGGTTGTCCCGCTTACCGCACGCCAGTGTGTTCGTTCATTTAAGCCGATCGAGTCGCCTGGCGCCAAAAATCTGGCGAGGTCCTTGTCCCATGCGCGATTCACTAGCTTACCTGTTTGCCGTGGTGATGCTGACGGCTGCCGGTTGCGCCAGCAACCAGGCCGTCCGTGATCCCGAGTTCGCTGCGGTGGCGCCGCCCGAGCAGCCGACGCTCGCCCCCGAGCACAATACCGGGGCGATTTTCCAGCCGGGGCGGACTGCCTCACTGTTCGAGGATATCAAGGCGCATCAAGTCGGCGATTTGTTGACCGTTAATCTGGTGGAAGAAACCAATGCCCAAAAGGCCGCGGATACCGAGGTCAGCCGCGAACAGGCGACCGATGTCGGCAATCCGACGATTGCCGGTCAGGAAGTGCAGATCAATCCCCTGTCAGGGCTGCCGCTGACCCCGGGCAATTGGAATCTGAGTGCGTCCTTAAGCGGTACTAATGAATTTACCGGCAGTGGCAGCAGCAGCCAGAGCAATCAATTAACCGGCACCATCACCGTGACTGTGGCCAAGGTACTGGCGAACGGCAACCTGGCCGTGCGCGGCGAGAAGGTGCTGACCCTCAATCGTGGTGACGAGTATATTCAATTCAGCGGTATCGTCCGGCCGACCGATATCAATGCCGATAACACGGTCGCTTCCACCCAGGTCGCCAATGCCAAGATTCGCTACAGCGGCAAAGGCGAGCTGGCCAATGCCAATCGCATGGGCTGGCTGGCGCGATTCTTTAACTCCATTATCTGGCCGTTTTGATGCTATGAATAAGTACCTCGCCCTGCTGACTGTATTCCTGATGTTATCGCTTAGCCTGGCCGGCTGCGGCGAATCCGGGCCGCTGGAAGAAGAGGCTGCCGCTGATGCCGGGGGCGGGGAACAGGCGGCAGAAGAAGAGGGCGGCGAAGCCGAGCCGGGACGGATGCAAGTGGCGTTTACCCCGACCCTGGACAGCGAGGCTGCCCCGACGACCCTACAGCTCGATGCCAGTGACAGCGCCGATGATGATGGCCAGGCGCTGCTAACCTATAGCTGGACGCTTACCGATAACAATGGCGAAACGGTGCGCGAGGGCTCGGGCCGCGTCACCAGTATGTCGTTATTGGAACCGGGCGACTATGTGGTCACATTGACTGTTATTGATAGCGAAGGGCGTCAGGGAGTTGGCAGTAAGAGTGTAACAGTGCGTGGCCCGTCAAGTGGGGCACGGGAAGGTTTGGATGTGCGTTTTACCAAAGTGCCATCGGCTAATACTACAGCGCCAGCGACTATCGACTTGGACGCCAGTTCTACGACTAGCAGCAGTGGATCAATCGTCGATTACGACTGGACGATTACAGACGAGGCTGGTAATCAGATTCAAACACTAGCGGGCTATAAGACGGCTGTCGCTTTACTAGCCGCCGGTAATTATCGTGTGACTCTGACAGTCACAGATGCCGATGGTAATCAAGGGGTGGCGAGCCAAACAGTAGTCGTTGGGGATAGTTCTACTGGCCAACCGGGAGCGATCGATGTCAATTTCAGCGTTGATCCCCAATCTGGCATTGCACCCCAAACGGTCGATTTGGACGCCTCGCAAGGCGTATTGGTCGATACCGGCGCTGATGTGGCCAGTTACACTTGGGTGGCTACGGATAGTGAGGGGAATCCAGTGGGCCAGGCGACCGGGTTGCGCTCATCGTTGGCTTTGCTCGACTCGGGTGGATATACCATCACTTTGACGGTAGTGGATGACGAGGGTAATCAAGGCCAAGGGAGCAAAACGGTGGTTCTCAGCGAGGATAGTGTGGCCCGCGGAGAAATTGACGTTGGTTTCGAGATGGTCGGTCCTAATGGTGTGGTTGGTGGCAATGATCCAATTCAAGCGCCTGCTACCATTGATCTCGACAGTGATGTGTCGGTGGCTATCGGTGCCGAGCTCGTGAGCTATTCCTGGACTGCTACTTGTTCCGGCGAGCCCAATACCCTGTTAACGAGCGAAGGTGTGAGCACCAGCATGGCTTTTCTTAGCGCCGGACAATGTACCGTGACTTTGAACGTGACCGATGCTGATGGTAATCAAGGCGTGGCCAGTCAGAATCTTACTCTTACAGGTAGTGGTACGACTGCACCGGTTGCTGACTTTGCGGTTACACCAATTGAAGTTAATTCAAATGCGTCAAGCCTGTACCGATTGCAGCTTGATGCCTCGGCGTCGACAGCCCAGGGTTCGGCGAGTTTGACTGAGTATACCTGGAGAATATTCGATGAATCAGGCAATGAGGTAGGCTTGGCTCCTGCAACAGGGAACCCGCTCGACCTTAGGGGAGAAACCGTTACTGTGGATATCGGTACTCAAGGGCTTTACGTGGTCGAATTGGTAGTTACAGATAGCAACGGTGTTCAGGCAAGGATTCAACAGAGTGTGAGTCTGCGTCCCAATGAGGCTGTGGTGCCATTGGATGCACGCTTTGAAGCTGAGCTAACAAGCACTAATAATACAGCGCCAACAACATTAGAATTGAGTTGGCCTGCGAGTGGAGCGCCGGCTGCTACAGCTAACCTGGAAGTTGTCGATTTTCAATGGACATTGACTGGGCCAGCCGGTAATTCTTTTGATAATAGTGGTCCCGCGACTACTATGGGCGTCACAGAAGCCGGAAGCTATACCATAGAGTTGCGGTTGGTCGATGAATATGGCCGGGAAGAGACCGCAAGCGAGGCTTTTGAAGCGTTGTAGTTAGCAGAGCGTTGTAGTTAGCAGTCAATAACCTAAGTTAAGTACAGGCAAACGATATCTACTTTGCGACTCTGGTAGCGACTAGGTTATGCATTAAGGGGTTTAGCTTGTGGGTATCCCAATGAACTGGGGTCGACAACCGATGACATCGCCCGGCCGATTGATCGATTCCCTTGCCGACTGCTAGCTTTGTGCTTAAAGTCTCCCTTTTT
>CAYFSA010000056.1:7255-17112 GCA_964345605.1 uncultured Ectothiorhodospiraceae bacterium | reverse complement strand
GCCCATGATCTACAGCCTGATCCCGGCCTTGCGCCCCATGTCCGCGCCTTTCTCAGGAAGCCGGTGAATCTCAATCGTATCTATCAGCTGTTTGTCCGCGCCGGCGAGCGGCGTCTCAGTGTGTAACCGAGCCATCTTTTCAGACGCCAGACCACACACCTCGAGCCTTTGGTGCTGTGGCCGATTCAACCCTAGGAGTGCCCGATGCGTGCCGCTGAACTCTTTGTCCGCTGTCTCGAAAACGAAGGTGTCGAGTACATCTTCGGCATCCCCGGCGAGGAGAACCTCGACCTGATGGATGCGTTGATCGACAGCCCGATTCAATTCGTCACTGTCCGCCATGAGCAGGGCGCGGCCTTCATGGCCGATGTCTACGGCCGCCTCACCGGGCGCGCCGGGGTCTGCTTAGGCACCCTGGGACCCGGCGCGACCAATTTGATCACCGGCGTCGCCGACGCCAATCTCGACCGCGCGCCGGTGGTCGCGATCGCCGGGCAGGGCTCGACCCACCGGCTGCACAAGGAGAGCCATCAGATCGTCGATCTGGTGAGCCTGTTTGCGCCGGTCTCCAAGTACGCGACCTCGGTGCGCGAGCCTGAGGTGATCCCTGAGGTGGTACGCAAGGCGTTCAAGGAAGCGACCATGGAGAAACCGGGGGCGAGCTTCATCGAGCTGCCGGAGAACATCGCCGCCGATGAGGTTGCGGAGATGGCGCCCCTGCGGGTGCAGAATCCGCGCACACCCTGGCCGCCGGAGGACCGCCTGGCCGAGGCCGCCGCGCTCATCGCGCAGGCTGAACGGCCGATGGTGCTGGCGGGCAATGGCGTCATCCGCGCGCGTGCCGCCGCAGCCTTGGACAGCTTCGCCGCGACGCTGAACATCCCGGTCGCCAAGACCTTCATGGCCAAGGGCGTGATCCCGCGCGATCATCCGCTCTCGCTCGGCACCGCCGGGCTCTCGGGCAACGACCTGATCGCCTGCGGCTTCGCGCGGGCCGATCTGGTCATCTGCATCGGCTACGACATGGTCGAGTACCATCCCGAGCGCTGGCATCGCGACCCGGAGCAGCCCGTGATCCACATCGGCCAGCAGCCGGCCGAGGTCGATGCCCATTATCCCGTCGAGGTCGGCGTTGTCGGCGATCTCAACGCGGCGCTGCACGGCCTCCTGCGACGTCTCACAGCGCGGCCCGAGCACTGGGCGTCGGGCCTCAATCAGGCGATCCAACAGGAGAACCGCGAGTACGCCGAGGACGCCGGCTTTCCGCTCAAGCCGCAGAAGATCCTCTGGGACCTGCGCCAGGTGCTCGCACCCGAGGACATCCTGATCTCGGATGTGGGCGCGCACAAGATGTGGATCGCGCGCATGTGGCAGGCGCAGGCGCCGAACAGCTGCCTCATCTCCAATGGCTTTGCCGCCATGGGCATCGGCGTGCCCGGCGCGCTGGCGGCCAAGCTGGTGCATCCCGATCGGCGCGTGCTGACCATCACCGGCGACGCCGGCTTTCTGATGAACTCACAAGAGCTCGAGACCGCGCTGCGGCTTGATCTCGCGTTCATGGTGCTGATCTGGAGCGACAGCGCCTATGGCTTGATCAAGTGGCACCAGGATCGGCGCTTCGGGCGCGAGACCCAGATCCGCTTCAACAATCCAGACTTCGTCCAGTACGCTGAGAGCTTCGGTGCGCGCGGCTACCGGGTCGAATCGGCCGAGCAGCTGATCCCGGTGCTCGACGAGGCGCTGCACTGCGGCACCGTCGCCGTGGTCGACTGCCCGGTCGATTACAGCCAGAACATGCAATTGACCGAGCGCCTCGCCGCGCTGCAGTGCCCGGTCTGAGAGGAGGCAAAGACGATGCTCACAATGTTCGATTCCACCCAGAACTTCCTCCTGACCTCGCTGCAGCTGATGTCGGCGCTGTTCATCTTTGTCATCGGCCTGATCGCGCTTTGGGCCCTCTATGCCTTTATCGTCGACAAAACCCAGAAGGCGCAGGCGATCCGCCGCAACTATCCGGTCATCGGCCGTTTTCGCTATCTGTTCGAGCGCCTCGGCGAGTTCTTTCGCCAGTACTTCTTCGCCATGGACCGCGAGGAGCTGCCGTTCAATCGGGCGCAACGCAGCTGGGTCTATCGTGCGGCCAAGGGCGTCGACAACACCGTTGCCTTTGGCTCGACGCGTAACCTGACCGTGCCGGGGCAGGTGATCTTTGTCAACTGCCCGTTTCCGACCCTGGGACAGGATGCGGTGCCGCCGGAGCCGATCACCATCGGCCCTGCTGCGCGTCAGCCCTATACCACGGCCGGACTGTTCCACGTCTCCGGCATGAGCTATGGGGCCATCTCCAAGCCGGCGTTGGACGCCCTCGGCAACGGCGCCGCCCAGGCTGGCTGCTGGCTCAATACCGGCGAGGGCGGGCTCTCGCCCGATCATCTAGAGAGCGGGGCCGATCTGGTGTTTCAGATCGGCACCGCCAAATACGGCGTGCGCGACTCGGCCGGCAACCTCAGCGATGAACGTCTCGAAGCGGTCGCCGCGCATTCACAGGTGCGGATGTTCGAGATCAAGCTCAGTCAGGGCGCTAAGCCCGGTAAGGGCGGCATCCTGCCGGCGGTCAAGGTCACCCCCGAGATCGCCGAGATCCGCGGCATCCCGGTCGGGGTCGATAGCATCAGCCCGAATCGCCATCCGGATGTCGGCAATACCGCTGAGCTGCTCGACCTGATTGAGCGCGTGCGCCGGGTGACCGGTAAGCCGGTCGGCTTCAAGGTGGTGCTCGGCGCCTATGGCTGGCTCGATGAGCTGTTGACGATGATCCATGCGCGCGGTGAAGTCTCGGCGCCGGACTTCATTACCGTCGATGCAGCCGACGGCGGTACCGGTGCGGCGCCGATGCCCTTGATGGACGACATGGGCCTGCCGCTGCGCGTCAGCCTGCCGATGCTGGTCGATAAGCTCAACGAATACGGCCTGCGCGAGCGCATCCGGGTGATCACCTCCGGCAAGCTCATCACCCCGGCCGATGTCGCCTGGGCACTGTGCGTCGGTGCCGATTTCATCACCTCGGCGCGTGGCTTCATGTTCGCGCTCGGCTGCATCCAGGCGCTGCAGTGCAACAAGAATACCTGTCCGACCGGCATCACCACCCATCAGCGCAAGTTCCAACGCGGCCTGCATTCGCCGACCAAGGCCGTGCGCGTGGCGGCTTACGTGCAGAATCTCTCCAAAGAGGTCGGCATCATTGCGCATTCCTGTGGCGTGCGCAGCCCGCGCGAGCTGCGCCGCTTCCATGCCCATCTGGTGCAGGCGGATGGGCGCACGATCGGCTTGGATCGGTTCTATCCCGAGTCTGAACGGCAGATCGTCGCCGCCTTGAGCCAGCCAGCGTAACCTGATCATCCAGCCCCCGGCAGAAGAGAAATTGCCCCATGACCGATGACCAACAACCGCATCACCGCCATCGCATCGCCGCCGAGGCGAGCCCCGTCGGCTCGCTCGAGGTGCGCAATCCCTTTGATCTGCACCCGATCGCGACCGTCGACACCGTCGATGGCCAAGGCGTCGAGCAAGCGCTCGCGGTGGCTGATGCCTGTTACCGCGAGCGCGCGTCCTGGCTGCCCGACGTTGAGCGCATGGCGATCCTGCGTCGGGCCGCCGACTTGATGGCGCCCCGCATCGAGGAGCTGGCCCTGTTGATCGCGCGCGAGGGCGGTAAGCCCTTGACCGATGCCCGGGTCGAAGCCGAGCGCGCGGTCGACGGCCTGCGCTGCTGCGCCGAGCTGCCACGCCACGGCGGCGGGCGCGAGGTGCCGATGCAGGCCACCGCCGCCGGTGCCGGGCGCTGGGCGTTCAGCACCCATGAGCCGATCGGCCCGGTGGTGGCGATCAGCGCCTTCAATCATCCGTTGAATCTGATCGTGCATCAGGTGGCACCCGCAGTCGCCGCCGGCTGTCCGGTGATCGTCAAGCCGGCCGAGGACACGCCGTTATCCTGTCTGCGGTTTATCGATCTGCTGCGCGAGGCGGGTCTGCCAGCGGCCTGGGCGCAGGCGCTGGTGACGGACTCGCCATCCACCGCCGAAGCGCTGGCGACCGATCCGCGCGTCGCCTTCATGAGCTTCATCGGCAGCGCGCGGGTGGGTTGGCACCTGCGCTCGCGGCTGGCGCCGGGTGCGCGCTGTGCGCTCGAGCATGGCGGCGCGGCGCCGGTGCTGGTCGATCGGGACGTCGATCTGGAGCAGGTCGTGCCGGTGTTGGCCAAGGGCGGTTTCTATCATGCGGGTCAGGTCTGCGTCTCGGTGCAGCGCGTCTATGCGCACCGCGATCAGGCGCTGAGTCTGGCGCAAGCGCTGGCCGAGGCGGCGACCGGGATGCTGGTCGATGATCCAACCCTGGCCGAGACCGCGATCGGGCCGCTGATCCGTCCGGCCGAGGTCGAGCGCGTGGATCACTGGGTGCGCGAAGCGGTCGGGCAGGGCGCGACCCTGCTCTGTGGTGGCGAGCCGCTCTCCCAGACCTGTTATGCACCGACGGTGCTGTTCGACCCACCGGCCACGGCCAAAGTCAGCACGCAAGAGATCTTTGGTCCGGTGATCTGTGTCTATCCCTACGTCGAGGCCGATGCCGCGATCGAGGCGGCCAACGCCTTGCCGTTCGCGTTCCAGGCCGCCGTCTTCACCCGTGAGCTGGCGTTTGCGCGCCATGCGGCCGATCGGCTCGCCGCCTCCGCTGTGATGATCAATGATCACACCGCCTTCCGCACCGATTGGATGCCGTTTGCCGGATTACGCCAATCGGGCCTGGGCACCGGCGGGATGCCCTATAGCTTCGAGGACATGCGCATCGAGAAGTTGGTGGTCTGGCGGGCGGACTGAGGCCACGCCTGACGCACGATCAGTAGCAGCCGAGCCTGAAATCCACCTTGCCCATGGCACTTGCGGAAATCTACCCACGCGCCCGTCAGGAAGCGGCCGATGAGACCGGCCTCCAGGTTGAGGCGGTGCAGCGTGAGTTACTGCATTGTCTCAATCATCTCGAAGAAGCTGCCTAGTTTTGGTCATCAAATTGACGGAATATTTATGCAACGCTGGGGTTATGACGGTGTGAGGGGGGCAAAAATTTTCGGGAATTTTGCTTGGACTAGGGACAGGGCAAGGCGTATGTGAAGGCGATACACAGGGCGGGGCCGTGCTAGAATCATGATTGAATTCGTCTCCCGGAGACTGCCATGTCCCCCTCCCGTGCCGACCTATGTCAATGCCTGAAAGAAGCCGCCCGCACCGAGATTCTGCCGCGCTTCACCCAAGCCGTGACGACCAGCAAAGCCGATGGCAGTGTCGTGACCGCTGCCGATTACGGCGTGCAGCAGCATATCATCACCGCGCTCGAGCACGCGTATCCGACTATTGCGGTCCTGGGTGAGGAAATGCCCCTGACCGAGCAGCAGCAGTTGTTGGATAGCTCGGGCGAGGCGGTGTTTTGCCTTGATCCCCTGGACGGTACTAGCAATTTCGCCGGTGGTTTCCCGGTCTTTGCTATTTCCCTGGCCCTGTGCCGGGCTGGCAGGGCCGAGCTCGGCGTGGTTTATGATCCGATCCGCGATGAGTGTTTCACGGCCGAGGCCGGCCAGGGTGCCTGGCTCAACGACACGCCGCTGCGTTGCCCAGCTCCCCAGACCCGACTTGATGAATGCCTGGGGCTGGTCGATCTCAAGCGTTTAGGAGCGGCTTATGTGCAGAAAATGGGCCGGGAGGCACCGTATCGCTCGCAGCGCAATCTCGGCTCGGTGGCCCTGGACTGGTGCTGGCTGGCGGCCGGCCGCGGCCAGCTGTATTTGCATGGCGGCCAGAAGCTCTGGGATTATCTCGCCGGGCGCCTGATCGCCGCGGAAGCCGGCGCGAGCACGCAATTGCTCACCCGGGAAGGCAAGGCACCGCCGGCGGGTTTGTCATTGGAGCCGCGCCTGGCCGTGGCGGCCGGTAATGCCGATTTGTTCAGGCTCTGGCTTAAGTGGCTGGAATTGCCCGATCTGCTAAGCTAACCCCAACAGGCTTGAGCGCGCCCATTGGCAAATACCCAACCAGGAGGCCGCTGCGATGTATCAGATCGTCCACCGCGAAACCCTCTCCGAGCAAGTCTTTCAATGGGATGTGCTGGCACCGGATGTGGCCCTGGCTGCGCAGCCGGGGCATTTCGTCATGCTGCGGCTGCACGAGGGGGGCGAGCGCATCCCGCTGACCGTGGCCGATTATGATCGCGAGCGCGGCACAGTGACGCTGGTCATTCAGGCTTTGGGCAAAACCACCCGGGAGATGATGACCCATTATGCCGCCGGCGATACCTTCAGCGATTTCGTCGGGCCGCTGGGCCGGCCGCAGGCGATCGCGACTGTTGGCCATGTCGTGCTGGTTGGCGGCGGGCTCGGCATCGCCCCGGTCTATCCGCAGCTGCGGGCCTTCAAACAGGCCGGCAACCGGGTCACCGCGATCGTCGGGTTTCGCAATCGCGAGCTGGTGTTCTGGGAAGAGCGGTTTCGTCAATATGCCGATAATCTCATCGTCTGTACCGATGACGGCAGTTATGGCCGGCCGGGGCGGGTCACTGAAGCGCTGCAGGATGTCCTGACCGGCGACCCGCCCGATCGGGCTATCGCTATCGGCCCCCTGCCCATGATGCGGGCCTGCGCCGAGACGACCCGCCCCTTCGGCGTCAAAACCATGGTGTCGCTGAATGCGATTATGGTCGACGGCACCGGCATGTGCGGCTCCTGCCGGGTGACCGTGGCCGGCAAGACTCGCTTTGCCTGTGTCGAGGGCCCGGATTTCGACGGCCACCAGGTCGATTTCGCCGAGCTGATGGCCCGCCAGCGCCGCTTTCAGACCCAGGAGACGCAGGCCAGCGAGGATTACCAGCATGTCTGCCATATCGAAAAGCTGTTGTTCGAGGAAGAAAAACGTACCTATAAAAAACTGACCACGCTGCGTCCCGAGCAGGTGCCCATGCCCGAACGCAGTGCCGCCGAGCGGGTGACCAATTTCAAGGAGGTCAATCTCGGGTTTTCGATTGAAGACGCTATCGAAGAAGCCGAGCGCTGCATCCAGTGTAAAAATCCCACCTGCATTGCTGGCTGCCCGGTGCAGATCGACATTCCGCGCTTTATCCGACACTTGTTAGTGCGCGATGTCGACGGGGCACTGGACGTCATCCATGAGAACAATTTGTTCCCCTCGATCTGCGGCCGGGTCTGTCCGCAGGAAAGCCAGTGCGAGAGTCATTGCATTCTGATCAAGAAAATGGAGCCCGTGGCGATCGGCCGGCTGGAGCGTTATGTCGGCGATCATGCCAAGCCGCGGGCCGTCCAGCCGCCACGCTTCGAGACCCGGCTCGGGCGGGTGGCCATCGTCGGCTCCGGGCCGGCGGGCCTGGCTGCGGCGGCTGATCTGGTGCGCTGCGGGGCCGAGGTGACGGTCTTCGAGGCCCTGCATGTCATCGGCGGGGTACTGCAATATGGCATTCCGTCGTTCCGTCTGCCGCGCGAGATCATCGACCGGGAGGTCCAAAGCCTGCGCGACATGGGGGTCGTTTTCGAGACCAACAAGGTAGTCGGCAAAACCTTTACGGTTGCCCAATTGCTGGCAGAGCGCGGCTTCGACGCGGTCTTTCTCGGCGTCGGCGCCGGTGCGCCGAGCTTCCTCGGGATTCCGGGGGAAGCGGCGGGGCAGGTCTATTCCGCCAATGAGTTTCTCACCCGCATCAACCTGATGGGCGGCAATCGCTTCCCCTATGAGGATACGCCCATCGCCCTAGGGGAAAGCGTGGTGGTCATCGGTGCGGGCAATACCGCCATGGACTGCCTGCGCACGGCTAAACGACTCGGTGTGCCGAATGTCCGCTGCGTCTATCGCCGCACTGAGGCTGAGGCGCCGGCACGAATCGAAGAGCTGCGTCATGCCAAGGAAGAAGGTGTCGAATTTTTCTTCCTGCATGCGCCCACGGCGATCCTGACCGACGACCCGGGCAATGTCCGCGGTATGCAGGTCGAGCGCATGGAACTCGGCGAGCCGGACGCACGCGGCCGCCGCCGGCCGCTGGGTACGGGCGAGGTTCGGGAGATCGCCTGTGCCACCGTCATCGTCGCCCTGGGCACCCAGGCCAATCCGATCATCCCGGAGTCCACGCCCGAGCTCCAGCTCAACAAATGGGGGTATATCGTCGCCGACGAGAAGTTGCAGACGACCACCATGCCGGGGGTATTTGCCGGCGGCGATATCGTCACCGGCGGGGCGACCGTGATTCTGGCACTGGGGGCCGGCCGGCGGGCGGCCCGGGCCATGGCCTGCTGGCTGGCCGGCGATCGCAGCCAGTGGCCGCCGACCCGCGAAGCGGTGGAAGCCTATGAGCCACCGCATCCCTTGCCGGACTTGCCGGAGCCGCCGGCCGATGCCGTGGCCCGGGTGTTGGAGGCGGAACAGCGCTTCGGCGAGGACGAGTCGGCCCTGTGGCTGGGGGATCAGACCGTGCACTGGGAATGCCGGGACTGCGGCAAGGTCAGTGAGGGCGTCGCCATGCCTTACGGGCAATGCCCGCTGTGCGGCGGGGCGCTGCAGATGGTCGAGCCGGCGCCTTTGGAAAATGCCGCGGCGATCGCGGCGGTGCGGGCCGCTTTCGAGATTCAGCTCGGGGCCCATGCCTTCTATACCCAGGCCGCGCAAACCGCCGCCGATCCCATCCAGCGGGCCATGTTCCATCACTTCGCCGAACTTGAGCATACCCAAATGCAGACCCTGGCCAAACGTTTCCACATGACGCCGCCGGATGACTCGGCGCCGATCGATATGACCCAGGCGGCGCAATTCGCTCATATCGACGGGCAGCGGCACGACCCGGTCAACCTGCTGCGCCTGGCCGTCGCCTTCGAGCAGACAGCGTTGGATTCCCTGGATGGCAAGTTGGCCAAAGCGACGCCCGACACCGAGGAGCATCAAGTCCTCAAAACCCTGCGGGCCGAGGAACAGGCGCATATCAGCCTGTTGCTCACCGAATTGGAACGCTGGCAGTCAGGCAAGCCCGGCATGGCGATGGGGATTGCAGCCCGGGCGTGAGAAGCGGCTGTAGTTCGCGGCGCCATTATGGTCTCAACCGGCCAGCCGCTATCATGGGCGAGCCGTGCAGGGCGCGGGCTTGTCGGGGAAATCGCATAAATCGCATAGAGCGCACCCGCCGCAGCGTGGCTGACGGGCGGTGCAGACATAGCGGCCATGCAGGATGAGCCAGTGATGGGCATCCCGGCGGTAGGCGGCCGGCGTCACTTTCATGAGTCGATCCTCGACCGCCCGGGGCGTTTTGCCTGGGGCGAGACCGGTGCGATTGGCGACCCGGAATATATGAGTGTCCACCGCAATGGTGGGCTGGCCAAAGGCCGTGTTGAGGATGACGTTGGCCGTTTTCCGGCCGACGCCCGGCAGCGCCTCCAGAGCAGCGCGCTCGCTGGGGACTTCGCCGCCATGCTCGGTGAGCAAGACCTGGCAAGTGGCAAGGATATTACCGGCTTTACTGTTGAACAGGCCAATGCCGCGGATGTAGGACTTCAAGCCGGTCTCACCCAAAGCCAGCATCGCTTGCGGGGTGTTGGCGACTTTGAACAGCGCCTCAGTTGCCCGGTTCACACTGGTATCCGTGGCTTGGGCTGAGAGGATCACGGCCACCAACAGCTCGAATGGACTGTGGTAATTGAGCTCGGTGGTTGGCGCAGGATTGGCGGCTTGTAGACGGGCAAAGAGTTGTTTGCGTTTGCTATCGTTCATGGTCGGTTAAGGCATATCGTGGGCGGCGCACTAGGGTCGGCTGAAGCCGACCCT
>CAYFSA010000056.1:0-7155 GCA_964345605.1 uncultured Ectothiorhodospiraceae bacterium | reverse complement strand
CCATGGCCAAAGCCCATAATGGTCCGGTAAAAACCGGTCATTGTTATTCAAGCCGGTTGCGTCAGGGGCTGAAATTGGCTTTGATACAGGCCGGCATAGCGGCCCTGCCGGGCCAATAATTCTTGATGGCTACCTGCCTCAACGATCTGGCCGTTTTCCAGTACCAGAATGCGATCGGCATCCTCGACGGTTGCCAGGCGATGCGCGATCACCAGGGTCGTGCGATTGGCGATTAACTGCTCGATGGCATCCTGAATGTGCCGCTCGGCTTCCATATCCAATGACGAGGTGGCCTCGTCGAGAATCAGAATCGGGGCGTCCTTGAGCAGGGCCCGGGCAATGGCTAGGCGCTGACGCTGGCCGCCTGACAGTAATACGCCATTGTCGCCCACCAGCGTATCCAGCCCGTCCGGCAAACGCTCGATAAACTCCCGGGCATGGGCGGCCTCGGCGGCCTCCCAGATGGCCGCAGTGCCGACGGCTTCCAGCCGACCGTAGGCGATGTTGTTGCGGATGCTGTCATTGAACAGGGTTACATCCTGGCCGACATAAGCGATCTGCGTCCGCAAATCGGCCAGGCGATAGTCACGCACATCCCGGCCATCAAGCAGAATACGACCCTCACTCACTTCGTAGAAGCGCGGCAGGAGATTGACCAGCGAGCTCTTGCCGCCGCCCGAGCGGCCGACCAGGGCGATCCGCTCGCCGGGCTTGACGGCGAAGCCGATGCCGCGCAGCACCTCGCCCTTGCTGGGGTCGTAGGTCAAATGTACATCTTGGTATTCGATATGGCCGGCGGCACGCTGCAGGGGCAGGGTGCCGCTGTCTTGCTCGGCAGGGGTGGCCATGATTTCGAAAACGCTCTCGCCGGCGGCGATGCCGCGCTGAATCATGGCGTTGACATTGGTGAGATGGCGGATCGGATCGAGCAGCATGAGCATGGCGGCGACGAAGGACATGAATGTCCCCACCGTCAGGGTATCGAGCACCGCCGGGCGCGTGGCCAAATACAGAATGGCGGCAACCGCGATGGCCACGACGAATTGCAGGAACGGCATGTTGGCCGCCTTGACCATGGCCATTTTCAGATTCATGCGCCGGGTATGCTCGTTAACCCGCTCGAAATGCCGGGCTTCGTAGGCCTCACCGCCGAAGATCTTGACCACGCGCTGGCCTTCCAGGACTTCTTCTGCGACCTGGGTGATGGCCCCCATAGAATGCTGGATACGGCGGCTGATGCGGCGAAACTGTTTGGTCACCCAGGCCACCAGTAGGGTGATTACCGGGCCGATCAGCAAAAAGCCCAGGGTCAGGCGCCAATCGAGATAAAACATCCACAGCAGCAGGCCGATGATGGTCAGCGTGTCGCGGACCAGGATGGTGACCGCATTGCTGGTGGCTTGGGCGACCTGGGCGGTGTTATAGGTCAGCATGGACAGCAGTTGCCCGCTGGAATGGTTATCGTAATAACCGACCGGCAGCCTGAGCAGATGGGCGAAGACATCGCGGCGCAGCGACTTGACCACGGTGTGGGCGACGTAGCCCATCAGGTAATCGGAGACGAAGCCGGCCACAGCGCGCACGGCGAAAATGCCGATCACTGCCACCGGAATCCAGCGGATCATGGTGGGGTCCTGGTTGACGAAACTGCCATCGACCAACGGGCCGACCAGCGCGGCGAAGCCGGTTTCGGTGGTGGCATGCACCATCATGGCGAGCATGGCAATGCCCAGATAGCGCCAATGCGGGCGGGCGTAGGCCAGCAGCCGCCGGTAGACGGCTAGGCCGCCAATGGCGTCGGCGGCTGATAAGGCGTCGGCCGTTGTGGCAGAGGGCGAATCCTTAACCATCAAGACCCGTCTGGCCGGCGATGCGTGGCGATGGCCAAGCGGCTCACGCCGGCTGCCTGGGCGGCATCCATGGCGTCGACCACGACTTGGTGCGGCGTGCGGGCATCGGCGCGCAGGATTAACGAACGCGGCTCATTGCCCAGGGCTTGGCGTAATTGCTTGATTAACACGGTCCGGTCCTGGCTGACCGGTCGGCCCCCGAGATAGAATTGTCCGGCAGCGTCGATAGCGAGCTCGAGCGCTTCGTGCGGTGCCTGCTTGCTGCTGGCCTTGGGGAGCTGCAGCGGGATTTCGCGCGGTCGTGTGAAGGTCGTGCTGACCATGAAGAAGATGAGCAGCAAAAAGACCACATCGATCAGCGGTGTCAAATTGATGCTGACATCATCATCGTCGCGGCGGGGGCGAAAATTCATCCTGCGGCGCTACCGGCATCATCGCGGCGGCGCTCGCCGTGCATGATTTCCACCAACTTGAGCGATTCCTGCTCCATCTCGATGACCAATGCCTCCACGCGCCGGCGGAAATAGCGATAGAAAATCAGGCTCGGGACCGCGACGGTGATCCCTGCAGCGGTGGTCACCAGGGCCTGGGAGATGCCCCCGGCCAGTTGCCCGGGATCGCCCACCCCGGTGGCGGTGATGACGTTAAACACGTCGATCATCCCCAGCACCGTTCCCAGCAGACCGAGCAATGGCGAGATCGCGGCGATGGTGCCCAAGGTGTTGATGAAGCGCTCCAGTTCGAGGGTGACATGGCGCCCGGTGTCCTCGATGCTCTCTTTCATGATCTGCCGCGAGGCACGCCGATTGAGCACGCCGGCCGCCAGCACTCGCCCGAGCGGTGAGCCGCGGCGTAAGGCCCGAATCCGCTCATTGTCCAGCTCGCCCTGTTGCTCCCATTGCCAGATTTGGCGCACCAGCCGGGGTGGCGTGACGCGGGCCTCGCGCAGTGCCCAGAAGCGCTCGACCACAATGGCCATCGCTAGCACGGAACAGGCAATGATCGGCAGCATGAGCCAGCCGCCGGCTTGTACGATTTCGAACACTGCGGATTATGACCTTCACTCGGGTAGGTGGCGTTGCAACCAAAAGCCCTACATGATAGCGAATCAGTATCGGCGAGTACATCATCAGGTTCAGGTTCTGCGTGACCAGGCAAGACAATTACCCGCAATGTGTAATACGATTGAAATTCAAGATCATTCATCGACTATCGACAAAGAGGTATTATGCATCTTGAGATCAACACAGCAGAAGGCATCGAACGCTCGCCGGCCCTTGAGGCGCATATTCGCCAGAAGCTGCAGCCGGTTGAGCGGCGTTTTGGTGAGAAATTGACGCGCATCGAAGTCTTTCTCAAGGATATCAACGCAACCAAGGGCGGCATCGACAAATCCTGCACCATCGAAGCCCGCGTCCAGGCACTTGATCCCATCGCTGTGGAAGCCCGCGAAGAGGATATGTACAAAGCGGTGAAAGCGGCCTGCAGCAAACTCGAGAAAGCCGTGGGGCACCGCCTTGGCCGCCAGGAATCCAAGCACTGAGCGCCCACAGTCGGGGGCCACGGCCGGCCATGTGGAGTTGTTCCTCCCTGGCCTGTTTGAGCGGTTGCCTGAGTGGCGGGCCACAGGGCTGACCTTGCCTGAATTGCCGGCTCTGGAAACCTTGCTAGGCCGGGCCCGGCCTGTCCCGGCAGCCAATGATGCCCCCTCTGCTGAGCCTGACGCTGACCCGTTCGCGCGGCTGTGCCGGGAATGGCTGGGGCAGCCGTCATGTGCCTATGGGCCGCTGCGTCTGGTCGGCGGCGGCGGTCAGCCGGGTGGGCAGTATTGCCTGTGCCTGGATCCGATCAATCTGCAGCCGGACATGGAGCGCTTGCTGCTGACCGATGCGGCTACCTTCGGATTGAGCTGGGAGGATGTGCAGCCTTGGATTGCCGCGCTGAATGACCATTTCGCCGCCGATGGCTGGCGGATCGTGGCCACCGAGCCGCATCAATGGCATTTGTTGCTAGCCCAAGCGCCCGCCATCGAGACGCCCCCTTTGCCGAGGCTTGCCGGCCGCGGCATGACCCACTTCCCGCTGCAGGGCGAAGCCGCCCCCCGTTGGCAGGCCTGGTTGAATGAAATCCAAATGCTGCTGGTCATGCAGCCGTGCAATCAAGCCCGTGAGGCACGGGGCGAACCGATGGTGAACGGGGTCTGGCCCTGGGGAGGCGGATATTTGCCGGCTGCCTGTGAACTGCCGTGGACGTCTCTGAGTACCGATGTGGCGATGCTCGCCGGCCTGGCGCAAGTAGCCGGGCGCCAGGCCCAACCCTGGCCCGAGGCGGTCAGTGATTGGCTGGCGGGGGTGCCGCCGGGCCGCCATTGCCTGGCCAGCGAACGGCTTTGGCAGGCTATGCAGCATGACGATGCGTCCCGCTGGCAAGCCGAGTTACAGGCTTTGGACCGCGATTATCTCGCGCCCCTGATCGTCGCCCTGCGCCAACACCGCCTGCACAGTCTTACCCTGGATAGCGGTGACGGCCGGCGGTTTCAGCTCAGTCGCAGCCGGCTGCGGCAATTCTGGCGGCGGCGCCGAGCCATTTGGGCCTGGGCCCAGCCGCTTCACACAACGGTCAACGTATGACTCAGTCAGTGCTAACCGACGGCCGCCGCCTGCGGCGGCGTGCTGCGCCGGCTTGCGAGCCCGACTTTCTGCCCAGCCTGCCCGCTGTCCTGCGCCGGGTTTATGCCCAACGCGGCTTGCGTGATGCCGCTGAGCTGGAATATGCCACGTCCGGCCTGCTGCCCAGCGAGCAGTTGGCCGGCCTGCCGGCAGCGGTGCGGCTGCTTGCCGCGGCCCGCCAGACCGAACGCGCTGTATTGGTCGTGGGGGATTTCGACGCCGATGGCGCCACTAGCACCGCCGTCGCCCTGCGCGGCCTGCGCGCCCTGGGTTTGCAGAAAATGGATTACCTGGTTCCGGATCGCTTCCGCTTTGGCTACGGACTCTCGCCGGACATCGTGGCACTCGCCGCGGCGCAAGGTGCGGAATTGATCGTCACCGTCGACAACGGTATCTCCAGTATTGCGGGCGTCGAGGCGGCGCGGGACCACGGCATGCAGGTGCTGGTAACGGATCATCACCTGCCCGGCCCCGAATTGCCGCCCGCCGATGCCCTGGTTAACCCGAATCTGCCCAATGATGCTTTTGCCTCGAAACATCTCGCCGGGGTAGGCGTTATCTTCTATGTCCTGCTGGGTTTGCGGCGCTATCTGCATGAGCAAGGTGCACTGGCCAAGCCGGTCAACCTGGCGGGTCTGTTGGATTTGGTGGCCTTGGGCACGGTCGCCGATGTCGTGAGCCTCGATCACAACAATCGCATCTTGGTCGAGCAGGGGCTGCGCCGCATCCGTGCCGGCGAGGCCAATCCGGGTATTCTCGCCCTGCTGCAGATCGCCGGCCGGGATCGGCGCAAGGCCCATGCCGATGATCTCGGCTTTGCGGTCGGCCCACGATTGAATGCGGCAGGTCGGCTGGACGATATGTCGCTGGGGATCGAATGCCTGCTGGCGCAAAACGCTGATCAAGCCTACGCGGCGGCGCAGCAGTTGGATGAGCTCAATCGCGCCCGGCGCGAGCTGCAAAACCGTATGCAGGCCGAGGCCATCGCCACAGTGAGTGAAGCGAGCAGTGATCAGGCCGGTATTTGTTTGTTCGACGCCGATTGGCATCAGGGCATCGTCGGCCTGGTCGCCTCGCGGGTCCGCGAGCGTCTGCACCGCCCGGTGGTCGCCTTCGCGCCTGGCGTCGATGCAGAACTCAAGGGCTCAGCCCGTTCCATCCCTGGCGTGCATATCCGCGACTTGATCGAGCGCATCGCCACCGCGCAGCCCGGCTTGATCACCCGCTTCGGCGGGCATGCCATGGCGGCTGGCCTCGCGCTGCCGCAGGCCCATTTCTCGGCCTTTGCGACGGCCTTCGACCAACTCGTCGCCACGACCGTACCGGCACACATCCTGCGCGGTGAAATCGAGTCCGACGGTGAACTCGACCCTAGCGAGATGAGCCTGCAAGTCGCGCTGGATTTGCGGGCTGGCGGCCCCTGGGGTCAAGGGTTTCCCCCGCCGCGTTTTGACGGGCATTTTTATCTCCTCAAGCGCAACACCGTCGGCAACGGCCATCTGAAGCTACGTTTGCGACCCGCTGCCGCTAACCATGAGCTCGACGCCATCGCTTTCAATGCCGACCTCGAGCGTTGGCCGCAACCCAACGGCACCCCTGTGCACCTGTTGTTTCGCCTGGATGTCAACGACTTTCGCGGCCGCAGCGACGTGCAGTTAGTCGTGGAGCACTTATTGAATATCGAGTGAATCTTGAATGTCGAGTGAATCGCACCATCTCGCCATCCGTGCCG
This sequence comes from uncultured Ectothiorhodospiraceae bacterium, assembly GCA_964345605.1. Classification (GTDB taxonomy): domain Bacteria; phylum Pseudomonadota; class Gammaproteobacteria; order CAYFSA01; family CAYFSA01; genus CAYFSA01. Next base: position 904 of record CAYFSA010000056.1, on the reverse strand, counting down.
CCACTGAAGCGCCGCCCCATGCGCACGGCGGTGACCTGCGCAGCGCGGCCCGCGCTTACCGCATCCCCTTAAGCGATTGGTTGGACCTGTCCACGGGCATCAACCCCCGGAGCTGGCCGGTGCCCGAGCTGGGGCCGTCGGCGTGGCAACGCTTGCCCGAAGACGATGATGACCTGCCGTCAGCGGCTGCGGCTTACTACCGCAGCCCGCATCTGCTGCCCGTGGCCGGCTCCCAGGCCGCCATCCTGGCCCTGCCCGGGTTACGCTTACCTTGCCGCGTGGTCATCCCTGAACCCACCTATAGCGAGCATGCCCAAGCCTGGGCAAACGCCGGGCATGACGTGGTGCGAGTGCCTTGGGAGACGTTGACCGCAGCGGCCAAGGCGCAGGACCAACCGCGCCTGCCACCAGTCCTGGCTAATGCCGACGTCGTGGTATTGGTACAGCCGAATAATCCCACCGGCACCCGTCTGCCACAGGCCGTCTTGTCTGCTTGGCAGCAAGCATTGGCCGTGCGCGGCGGTTGGCTGGTAATTGACGAAGCCTTCATGGACGCGACTCCGGTATATAGCCTGATCCAGCCCGAGCCGCCCGCAGGGTTGATCGTGCTGCGCTCATTGGGCAAATTCTTTGGCTTGGCAGGAGCGCGGGTCGGCTTTGTCTGGGCCGCGCCTGAATTACTGCGGCGTTTACAGGCCCGGCTCGGTCCTTGGACTGTGCCGGGCCCAGCCCGGCAGGTTGCCCGCCTGGCCCTGAGCGATACCGCCTGGATCGCCACCACCCGAGACTGGCTCGCCAGCAGCGGCGAGCGTCTCGCTGATTTGCTGGCCGCCCACGGGCTTGAGCCGCATGGCGGAACAGGCCTGTTTCAGTGGGTTATCACTGCGCGTGCCCAAGCATGGCA
>CAYFSA010000055.1:0-17562 GCA_964345605.1 uncultured Ectothiorhodospiraceae bacterium | reverse complement strand
GCGCTTGCCTAGAGGCTCGGTGAGGCGGGTTAAAACCCGCCCTACAGCCAGTTTCAGCCGCCTCATCAAGGCCGGGAATCTTCTTCGCCTTCCTTCTTGACCGGCATGAGATCGTTTTTGCTGACGCCCAGCGCCAGGGTTGTGGTGCTGGCCACGAAGATGGACGAATAAGTCCCGATGAACACCCCGACGATCAGGGCCAAAGCGAAGGCATTGATCGCCTCGCCGCCCAGAAACAGCAGGGCGAACAGCACCAGCAAGGTAGTCAGCGAAGTCATCAAAGTCCGCGACAAGGTTTCGTTAATCGACGTATTGATGACCGATACCGGACTGCCTTTGCGAATCTTGCGGAAATTTTCGCGGATCCGATCGTAGACCACGATGGTATCGTTCAGGGAATAACCGATAACGGCGAGTAGGGCCGCCAAGACGGTCAGATCAAACCTGACTCCGAACAGCGAGAAAAAGCCCAGGGTAATCAGAACATCATGCACCAGCGCGGCAATCGCCCCCACAGAAAAGCGGTATTCGAAACGCAGGGTCACGTAGATCAAAATACCGATCAGGGCATACAGCATGGCCAGCCCGCCTTTTTCCCGCAGTTCCTCGCCCACCTGCGGACCGACGAACTCGACCCGCTTGAGTTCCAACTGGTTGCCGCTAGCCTGCTTCAGGGCGGCGAATACCCGATCGCCGATGGTTTCGCGCTCGGCCGAGGATTTCGGTGCCAACCGGATAAGAACATCCTTGGTGGTACCGAAATGCTGGACAATGGCATTTTCAAAGCCGGCCTCGGCCAAAACCGGCCGCACATTCTCCAAGGATACTGGCTCGGGATAGCCGACCTCGATCAAGGTCCCGCCGGTGAAATCGATCCCCAGGTTAAAGCCCCGCACGAAAAACGATCCCACCGAAATAATGAGCAAGACGGCAGAGATAATGGCGGCAGACCGGCGCCGGCCCATGAAATCGAATGTTTGCTTAAACTCGAACAATCGCAAGGCGTGCGCTCCTATTAAATACTCAAGGATTTGAGCCGCCGGCCGCCATGGATCAGATTGACCACGGCGCGACTGCCGACGATGGCGGTAAACATGGAGGAAATCACACCCAGAGTCAGGGTCACGGCAAAACCCTTGATCGGTCCCGTGCCGAAACCGAACAGCACCAGGGCCGCGATAAGGGTGGTGATATTGGCGTCGGCGATGGTCGACAGCGCCTTGCTATAGCCGGCATCGATACTGGCCTGCGGGGAATTGCCGTTGCCGATTTCCTCACGAATCCGCTCGAAGATCAGCACGTTGGCGTCCACCGCCATGCCGACGGTCAGAACGATCCCGGCTATCCCCGGCAGGGTCAAAACGAAGGGGAAAATCGACATCATCGCCACGATCAGGATCACATTGGCCAGCAAGGCGGCATCGGCAATCAGTCCGAACCCCCGGTAATACAGCGGCATGAAGATCAACACCAAGGCCATGCCGACCACGATGGACAAAAAGCCGCGCTCGATGTTCTTCTCGCCCAGACTCGGGCCAACTGTGCGCTCCTCGACAATGGTCATGGGAGCCGCCAACGAGCCGGCCCGCAGCAGCAAGGCCAGATCATGCGCTTCCCGGGTACTGTCCAGCCCCGTGATCTGGAACCGCTTGCCGAGCTGCTCGCGAATCCGGGCGACATTAATGACTTCCTCGGTTTTGCGCGAGACCTGCACCTTTTCGCCATCACGCATGACCGTCTCGGTTTTGTTTTCGATGAACACCACCGCCATCAACCGACCCACATTGCGGCCGGATACCCGGCTGAACAGCCGCGCCCCTTTGCCATCCAGGGTGATATGCACCATCGGTCCACCGCTTTGCTGATCGATCCCAGAGGCGGCATCGACGATATAATCGCCGGTTAGCATAACTCGCCGTTCCAGCAAAATGGGACTGCCGTCACGCTCGTAGTACAACCGGATGCCGGCGGGCGCGCGCCCCCGTTCGGCGGCTTGGTAAGGATCGTGATCCTCGTCAACCAGCCGGAACTCCAGGGTCGCGGTCGCCCCGAGGATTTCCTTGGCCCGGGCGGTATCCTGCACCCCGGGCAGCTCGACCACAATGCGATCGGCCCCCTGGCGCTGCACCACCGGCTCGGCCACGCCGAGCTCGTTCACTCGCCGCCGCAAGGTGGTAATATTCTGCATCAGCGCCGAATTACGCATTTCCTCGGCCGCCTGCTCGGTTAACTGGGCCCTGAGCAAATACGTTTGCTCGGACTTGTCCGTGTTGAAATTGAGGGTCCGGCGGTATTCGTCACGCAGCACCTCCAGTGCTGCATCGCGGGTTGCGACATCACGAAACTTGGCGAGCAGTGTGTCGCCGACCCGGCTGATGCCGAGATAACGCAAATCCTGATTGCGCATCAGGGTACGGAATTCACCCTCGTAGCGATTTAGGGTCATGCGCTGCACTTCGTCCATGTCCGTGCGGAGCTGGAAATGCACCCCGCCGCGCAAATCGAGCCCGTAGGAAATGGGCGAGCCGCCGATAGCCTTGAGCCATTGAGGCGTCGCCGGCGCCAGGTTGAGCGCCACCACGTAGCGGCGCTCCAGGGCATCTCGCAACCGGTCCATCGCCTCGAGCTGGGTTTCGGGATTATCGAAGCGGGCCAACAGTCGGCCCTCTTCGACGCTGACCCGCTTGGGCTCAACTTTCACCGCTGTGAGGATATCCCTGACCCGTTCGACCAAGGCGGGATCGACTGCCTCGGCATCGGGATCGGAAACTTGCACGGCGTAGTCTTCCGGAAAGAGGTTGGCACTGGCATACACCAAGCCAAGGAGCATGACTCCCAGCACTAACAGGTTAAGCCAGAGAGGATAACGATTGACCATGGCGTGTCGGTTCTATGTCGTCTATGTCGTTGCGTGGCGACGTCTCAGGCGTTTTTCAGACTGCCTTTGGGCAGCACCATAGAGATGGACTGTTTTTGCACGGCGGTCTCGACGCCATTGGCGATCTCCACCCGGATGAAGCTTTCGCCGACATTGGTGATGGTGCCGGCCAGGCCACCGTTGGTCACGACTTCGTCGCCTTTCTTCAGTCCTTCGATCAATTGTTTATGTTCTTTGGCCCGCTTGCTTTGCGGCCGAATGATCAAAAAGTACATCAAGGCGAAGAAAATGATCATCATGATCAATAACTGGCCGCCACCAGCCGCCGGGGGTGGCGCTGCGGGCGCGCTTTGGGCAACTGCGTCAGAAATCAAAAAACTCATAACAATCAACCTCATAAAAAACACACCAGGAATCAGCCGGGCGGGCCCAGCCGGCAAAGCTTGCCATTATGGCACAACTTGATGGCAATTCGCTTACATACCCATGGACAAATGGCCAAACCGTCTGGCAAGAGACTGCTGGCAACGGGAGCCTTGAGGCAACCGGGCCAGGCGTTTGCGCATGAGCGCGGCAAACAGGCCTGCCATGATTGGCATGGCAGACTGACTAATCCGGGAATACGCCTGTCGACAAATACCGATCACCCCGGTCACAGACAATGACGGCAATCGTGCTCGCCGGGTCCAGCTCGCTGGCCAAGCGTAACGCTGCGGCTACTGCCCCACCCGAGGAAATGCCGCAGAACAGGCCTTCGAAGGCGGCCAGCTCGCGGGTGGTTTGCTCGGCTTCGGCCTGTGAGATATCGATGATGCGATCGACCCGGCTGGCCTCGAAAATGGCGGGCAGATACGCCTGCGGCCAACGGCGAATGCCAGGGATACGCGCGCCGTCCTGCGGCTGAACCCCAACGATGGTGACGCCGCTACTTTGCTCCTTGAGATAGCGGGAGGTTCCCATGATCGTCCCGGTAGTGCCCATGGCACTGACGAAATGCGTCAATTCGCCGCCGGTGGCTCGCCACAACTCCGGGCCGGTGGCCTGATAATGGGCCAGCGGATTGTCCGGATTGGCGAATTGATCCAATACCTTGCCCTCGCCGCGGGCTTGCATGGCCAGGGCCAAATCTCGCGCGCCCTCCATGCCGTCTTGCCCGCTCACCAACACGATCTCGGCCCCGAATGCGCGCATCACGGCACGCCGTTCGATGCTCATATTTTCCGGCATGATCAAGCGCAACCGATAACCGCGAATGGCCGCGGCCATGGCCAACGCGATCCCGGTATTGCCGCTGGTGGCCTCGATCAGAACAGCACCGGGCTGAATCTCGCCGCGCTGTTCGGCACCGCGGATCATGTTGACAGCGGGCCGGTCCTTGACCGAGCCGGCCGGGTTATTGCCCTCAAGCTTGGCCAGCACCCGCGCCCCACTGGCTGGCGCCAAGCGTTGCAAGGGAACCAAGGGGGTATTGCCAATATGGGCTTCAATCGTTGGCAGCGACATCATTCATCTCCTGGTTGCGGCATACACCACGACGTGCAAGCGGTATGCCTTGGGATAAGGTCAAAGCGATAGCGCTGCACCATCTGCAGCCGAGCGACGCCACCACAGTAACGCCACCTCGAATGTCAGATAAGCATGCGGATAATACCGCAGCAAATGGCGCGCTTGGCTGACCGAAAGCAAGTGACGGCCACCACTGACGCCACTTTGCTTAACATAACGCAGCATGGTCCGGGTATCGGCAAAATATAAACGATCATGGTAGAGGCTGGGCCGGCAGCCGAAGGCTTCGGTCAGGGCGGCGATAATCTGCTCGCGCGGCGGGATGGGCGAGGTTAAGCCGAGAAACCGATGCAGCGCTTTGAAGGTCTCGGCAGTGAACAAGGCTAAGGCGATTTGAGGAACCGGCAACGCCCTTAGCCAGTGCAGCACGGCCTTGAGATCCCGCGACCAATGCAAGGCCGAGGCGGACACCAGCAAATCGATACCGGCAGTAGCCTGCACCGGCAGATCGGCGCCCAGATAATCGAAATCGCCGGCAATCTTGGCAATGACAGGATCATCAGGATGGCTAGCCAACATCGCCGGCGCATTGTCAATGGCAACAAAGCGTTCGACCGGCCAATCGATGGCCCGCCAGACTTGGCCATTGCCGCAGCCGAGATCGAGGATCCGACGAGGCTGGCCCTGCACGCCGGCCATGAGACGCTCAGCAACGCGGCTTTGCACTTGGCTAAGTTGCGCATAGCCTGCCGCGAACCGATTGAATTCTTGAGATACCCGGCTGGGACGGGGCGCCTGCAATCCCGCCCCCCTAACGCAGGTAAGCCATGCCCCCACAATAAGGCTGTAAAGCCTCGGGGATACGAATACTGCCATCTGCTTGTTGATAATGCTCCAGGAGCGCGATCAGGGTACGACCGACCGCGAGCCCCGAGCCATTCAGGGTATGCACCAGCTCCGGCTTGCCGGTAGCCGGATTGCGCCACCGGGCTTTCATGCGGCGTGCCTGAAAATCCAACAGATTGGAACAGGACGAAATTTCGCGATAGCGCTGCTGGCCGGGGAGCCAGACCTCCAGATCATAGGTCTTGGCTGCGGCAAAGCCCATGTCACCTGCACACAATGTCATAACGCGATAGGGCAGCCCTAAGCGCTGCAAAATGACTTCGGCATGGCCGGTCAAGGCCTCCAAAGCCTGCCAGGATTGATCCGGCGGCACGATTTGCACCAACTCGACCTTCTCAAACTGATGCTGGCGAATCATGCCCCGGGTATCCTTGCCATAAGAACCGGCCTCCGAGCGAAAACACGGCGTATGCGCCGTCATGCACAGGGGCAAGCGCTCGGCAGCCAAGATCGTATCACGCGCTAAATTGGTGACCGGTACCTCGGCGGTCGGAATCAAATACAAGCCGGGATCGCCCTGCATCTGAAATAAATCGGCCCCGAATTTGGGTAGCTGACCGGTGCCGGTCAAGGTCTCGGCATTGACCAGATACGGCACATAGACTTCCGTGTAGCCATGCGCCTGCGTGTGAACATCGAGCATGAACTGAATCAAGGCCCGCTGTAGGCGGGCCAACGGTCCCTGTAACACCACAAAGCGGGCACTGGCCAGTTTGACCGCTGCCTCGAAATCCAACCAGCCTTGAGCCGTGCCGAGATCGACATGATCCCGCGGCGGGAACGCAAAAACCGGCGGCTCCCCCCAGCGGCGCACTTCGACATTGGCAGACTCATCCTGGCCATCCGGCACCGACTGATGGGGCAGATTGGGAACACCCAACAGTAAGTCATCCAATTGCTGCTGGACCGCCGCCAGGGCGCTTTCAGCCCTCTGCAAGCGCTCGCCGAGATCGGCAACTTCGTCTAACAGCGGCTGGACATCGTCGCCGCGCCCCTTGGCCTTACCAATCGCTTTGGAGCGTGCATTACGCTCATTTTGCAGGCTTTGGGCCTCGACTTGAGCTTGCTTGCGCTGCCCTTCAAGCGCATTGAATTGCGCGACATCCAGGACGTAACCGCGACGCGCCAATTGTTCAGCCACACCCTCAGGATCGTTACGCAGCAGTTTGGGATCCAGCATTGAGCAGTTGCCTTGCAAGTTTTCAGAAAAACGAAATCAGCGAAGATCGGCCGCGAATGTTATCACATGCTCGGGCGGCAGAAGGTCTTCGAGATCGGCGAGCACCCGCTCGACCACATCCGGGCTATCGAAAAATTCCACCACCACCGGCAAATCCAGCGACAAATCCAACAAGCCCACGCCGCGCATGCGCCCGGAATGGCCATAGCCGGATATGCCGCGAAACACCGTCACGCCCCGCACCTTTTCGGTGTCATGCAGGCGTTTGAGCAAAGTCTGCTGCAAGTGTTCACCCTCGGACAGGTAGATACGCGCTACCGTCACTTTCATAGTATTCTCCCCAGGGCCAAACCGACCCAGGCTGCAGCGACACAGAACACCACACTCAGGAGCATGTTCAGAAACGCCTTCAGCAGTTCACCCTGCTCGATCAATGTAACGCTTTCCATGGAAAAAGTGGAAAACGTGGTGAACGACCCGAGAAAGCCGACCAGCCACAGGGCACGCCAGACCGGCCCCAGACTGAAACGCTCCAGCAGCATGGCCACGGATAGCCCCATCAATAACGAGCCGAGTCCATTGACAACGAGCGTACCATAGGGAAATCCTTGGCCCAACCAAGCATAGACACGGGTTGACACCCACCAGCGGAGAGTGGCCCCGAACGCCCCGCCCAGGGCAACTGCCAACCACGGCATCCAATTAGCCAACCGGAATAACGCGCGAACTACATGGGTGTCGCATTTTCTATAGTGTTAATCAGCTCGAAATGAGCGTTGATAGTGATATAGTCAGGGGTATGCTTGCAAGTATAACCCTGTGCAGAACCGGTATTTCACGATGATGGACAAACCGCCTAGCCCCGTGCGCCAAGCCGCTGCCCCAGCAGGTCACCCATGAAGGCTTCCCAACCGCCATCGACTCCCGCCTGCACGGCGCTACTTGAGCGCCTGCGGCAAACATTACCGGCCGAGACGCTCTTGACGGCACCCGAGGAGCTGCAACCCTATGAATGCGATGGGCTGACCACCCAGACGCAGCTCCCGCAGCTTGTATTGCTGCCGAATGCGGTCGACCAGGTCCGCACCATTATGACCCATTGCCATGAATGCCAGGTACCGGTGGTGGTGCGCGGCGCTGGCACCAGCCTGGTGGGCGGTGCGCAGCCCGTCGCAGGCGGCGTGGTCTTGAGCCTGGCGCGACTCAATCGCATCATCGAAATCGATCCGGACAATCGCTATGCGCGGGTCCAGCCCGGGGTCCGCAATCACGCCATCAACCGCGCTGCCCAGGAATTTGACTTGTTCTACGCACCCGACCCAACCTCGCTGGTTGCCTGTACCATCGGCGGCAATATCGCGGCCAACGCGGGCGGGGTGCATGCCATGAAATACGGCAACACGGCGGCGCATCTGCTGGAAGCCAAACTGGTTACGGCCGAAGGCGAATTGGTGACTTTGGGTCATCTGGCCAACGACCTGCCGGGTTATGACCTGCTCAGCCTGCTAGCCGGCTCGGAAGGCCTCCTGGGTGTCGTCATCGAAGCCACGCTCCAATTGCTGCCGCGGCCTGCTAGCAAAGCCTTGGTGCTGGCCAACTTCGCTTCGCTCGAGGCAAGCGGCCAGGCCGCCGCGCAGCTGCTCACTACGGGTATATCACTGGCTGCCCTGGAAATTCTTGACGAGCAGGTAATTGACAGCCTGACCGATTCGCCTGCCAGCGCTTATCTGTCTCGGTCGGCAGCGATCCTTATCGGTGAAATCGACGGCAGCGCCGCCGAGGTCGAACGGCTCGGCGAGCAAGTGCGGCAGGTTCTCAATCAGGCAGGCGCGGCCCGCCTGCAGACCCTGACCGACCGTCACGCCATCGACACCATCTGGTCAGGCCGGCGGGCGGCGTTTGTCGCCTTGGGCAAGCTGGCGCCTAACCAGGCTTTTCTGGACGGTACCGTGCCACCCCCACAGCTTGCCAAGGTGATGCGGCGCATTCAGGAACTGGCGGCCTCGCAACAATTGCCGCTCGCCATGCTCAGCCATGCCGGTGAAGGCATTCTCTATCCAATCGTGCTCTACGACGCCAATCAGCCGGCCCAAACAGCAGCCGTGGCTTGGCTGCAGGCCCGGGTAATGGAACTGTATCTGACCGTCGGCGGCAGCATCGCCAGTGAATGCGGCATTGGCACCCACAAGCTGGTGCCCATGTGTCAGCAATTTCGCATCCCAGAGCTCACGCAGTTGCACCGTATCAAGACCGCCTTGGATCGCGATAGCTTGCTCAATCCAGGCAAGGCCGTTCCCGATCCGCAGCATTGCGCTGAGTTGGGCCGCAGCCTGACTTTGCCGACGCCGCATTGAGCCGGAGACCCTGATGCTAGGCCAGGATCGCAGCGACCATCTCGTTGAGCGCGTCCGCACCGCCATCGCCGATGGCCAACCATTAGCACCGCGCGGGGGTGGCAGCAAGGAATTCTATGGCCGGGCGCTCGACCTCCCGAGTTTGGACGTCAGCTCGCATCGCGGCATCATTCGTTACGAGCCGACCGAGCAGATCATTCATGCCCGGGCCGGCACGACCCTCGATGACATCGAACGCCTGCTCGCGCGGCAGCAGCAGATGCTGCCCTTCGAGCCACCCCGTTTCGGGCCGGGCTCAACCCTGGGCGGGGCCATCGCTGCCGGGCTGGCCGGCCCGCGGCGGCTGTATGCCGGCGCCATTCGCGATCATATCCTGGGGGTGCGGATTATCAATGGCCGGGGCGAAATCCTCGACTTCGGCAGTCAGCAGGTCAAAAACCACGCCGGTTATGATATCCCCCGGCTGATGGTTGGCTCGCTCGGCACCCTGGGCGTGATCTTGAGCATCGCGCTGCGCGTGAGCCCCAAACCCGAGCAGGAGCTAACCCTGGTTCAGGAATTCAACGCCGACCATGCGCTGACCCGGCTGGTCCGGCTGGGCAGCCATTCACTGCCGCTGACCGCAAGTTTCTGGCAGGCCGGCCAACTGTATTTGCGGCTCAGCGGCCACGCCGCAGCGATCCAAGCCGCGCGTCAGCAGATCGGCGGCGAGGCGCTGCGCCAGCCCGGCGACATTTGGAGCCGCCTGCGCGATCACAGTCTGGCGTTTTTCGCCGAGGAAGGACCGTTATGGCGGATCGCCTTACCCCCGGCGGCACCGACCTTGTCGCTGGACGGTCATTGGCTGTTCGAATGGCATGGTCAATTGCGCTGGCTCCGGGATAGCGGGCGTGCCGGCCGGATTCGCCAGGCCGCGGCGGCGCGCGGCGGTCATGCGACCTTGTTTCGCGGCGACTTGGGCGATATCGAGATATTCCAGCCCCTGCCGGAGCCGTTATTCGCCATGCACCGTAACATCAAGGCCGCCCTGGACCCGCAGCACCTGTTCAATCCCGGCCGCATTTACACGGATCTGTAACCGATGCAAACCCAGCTCGCCACCTACATCAAGGACACACCTGCCGGCCGGGATGCCGAAATGATCCTGCAGCGCTGCACCCATTGCGGCTTTTGCAACGCAGCCTGCCCGACCTACCGGCTGCTCGGTGATGAACTCGAAGCCCCGCGCGGTCGTATCTATCTCATCAAGCAGCTCATCGAGGGCGCCAAGGTCACGCGCCGCACCCAGCTGCATTTGGATCACTGCCTCACTTGCCTGAGCTGCGAGAGCGCCTGCCCGGCCGGAGTCCAGTTCAATCGGCTGCTGGATGTCGGCCGGGAAGTGGCCGAGCAACGTGTTGCCAGACCGCCGGCAGCGCGCTTGTTTCAGCGTTTATTGCTGTGGGTATTGCCGCACCGCCGCCGCTTTGCTGTGGCCTGGCACCTCGGTCGGCTGACCAAACGGTTGCTGCCCCGGGATTTACGCCGCAAACTGCCGGTGCGCCGCCACGCCCGCACCTGGCCCAAGCAGACCCATGCGCGGCGCATGCTGGTCTTAGGCGGCTGCGTGCAAGCGACAGTTGCACCGGACACCAATGCCGATTTGGCGGCGGTCCTCGATCGCCTCGGCATCTCCCTGATTCAGCCGACGGCCGCCGGTTGTTGCGGCGCGATCACCCAGCATTTGGGCTTTCCCGAGCAAGCCCGAGCCTATGCCCGGCATAATATCGACATCTGGTGGCCGTTTCTGGAAGAAGGCATCGAGGCCATCATCGCCCCGGCCAGCGGTTGTGGCTTGTTTCTGCGGGATTACGGCCATCTGCTGCAAAATGACCCGGTCTACGCCGAGCGGGCCGCGCAGCTGGCACGCCATATCAAGGATCCACTAGAAGTGTTGGAAGACGCGCCGCTTGCGCAACATATCCAAGGTCCTTTACCGCAGATCGTCTTCCATGCCCCCTGCACGCTAGAGCATGGCCTGCATCTTACCCAGCGTATCGAGGCCCTGCTCAAACGCCTCGGCTTTACCCTGCAGCCTGTCCAGGACAATCATTTATGCTGCGGTGCCGCCGGCGCCTATACCCTCATGCAGCCGACCCTGTCCTATCGCTTGCTGGAATCCAAAATCGCCAATTTGGTCGCCAGCGAGCCCAAACTGATCGCTACCGCCAACATCGGCTGCCAGATTCAATTGCAAAGCGGTATCGATATCGAGGTCGTCCATTGGGTGCAGCTGTTAGCCCGCCACCTGAAACGGAAGCAATGATACGCCAGCCCGGTCGATTGCCACCGATCGCAGGGGGAGGGAGCCATCTTAATGCGAATTTCCGCTGCGGTCGTTGATATAGTCCGTCAAGGCAAACAGCAACCCGGACAACATGAAGGTGATATGCAGAACCACCCGCCAGAACAGAGTTTCATTGCTCAGCTCGGCCGCATTGATAAAGGCCTTCAAAAGCTCCACCGCCGAGATTGCCACAATCGCGCCGATCAGCTTGAGCTTGAGGTCGGAAAACCCGACCTTGCCCATCCAGCCCGGCCGGTCCTCGTGATCGCCGATATCGAGCTTGGAAACGAAATTTTCGTAGCCGCTAAAGGCGATAATCACCAGCAGGCTCGCCAACAAGGCCGTATCCACCAGCGTCAAGATACTCAGGATGGATTCCTGGGAGGTACTGACGAAAAGCTGATCGAGCATCGTGAACAGCTCTTTGCCGAATTTCAGCAACAACGCCCCGACGGCAACCAGCAACCCGATAAAAAACGGCGCCAGCAACCAGCGGCTGCGAAACAACAGAGTTTCCAGTTGAATCTCGAAATATTTCATACTCACGCTCGTCGTTCTCACTCGTTGCGCGACGCTGTCAACCTGATGACTAGGCGGGATGCGCCCCGCGCCCCCGCCCTTCGCGAATGACTGTCATGCACGGGCCCGGCCGGCCCAAAACCTAACGGCTTTCAGTAACGCTTGCGGTCACGCCCGCCACCACCGCCATCACGACCGCCGCCACCGCCGCTCGGCCGCGGACGGGATTCGTTGACCCGCAATTTCCGGCCCATGAATTCTTGTTGATCGGTCGCGCTAATGGCCCGCTCGGCCTCTTCCTTATTGGGCATTTCCACAAAACCAAAGCCCTTGGATTCGCCGGACATTTTATCCACGATCACCCGCGCCGAGGTAACCTGTCCGTGCTCTTCAAACAGCGCCTGCAACTGGGCATTCTCGACCTTATAGGGCAGGTTGCCGACATAGATATTCACCGCAATTTCCTCGTGCCTTGCAAACTGTGCCATGGATGTGAACGACCGAGTCCGACGCCATGACACCCCATACGGATTCGGCACAATAGCAACTCACCATTGCGAACTAAAATATGGCACGCCTGCCGGGAAATTGCGAGCGCTGCGCGAGTAAATCCTGATAAATCCGCAGGTTGCCCGCCACCATCACGGCTGGCGAGAAATGCTGCGCGAGGCGCCGGCGACCGGCCTCACCCAGCGCTTGCGCCCGCTGCGGGTCTTGCAGCAAGTCGATACAGGCCGCCGCCAACGCGGGCGCATCCGCCGGCGGCACCAATCGTCCATTCTCACCATCGACCACGACTTCCGGAATCCCCCCGGCCCGCGCGGCAACCATCGGTACGCCCGCTGCCGCGGCCTGCAGCAGGATAACGCCCAGCCCCTCCCGCAGCGCAGGATGCGCCAACACATCCAGACAGGGCAGCCAATTCGGCAAAGTCTCAACAAATCCCGGGAAATGCACCCGCTCGGTCAAGCCCTTGGCAGCGACCGCCGCCTCGATTGCAGGGCGTTCAGGGCCTTGGCCGAACAAAATAACATGGCAATCGGGGATGGCTGCGATAATCGATGGCAGCGCCTCGAGCAGATAACGCTGGCCTTTACGCTCAATGAATTGCGCCGCCATACCGATCACCCGCGCCCGTTCCGGCACAGCAAATCGCTGGCAAAAACTGGCGCGATCACAGTCGGCTGGCGTTGTGTCGACGGCGATGGCGCTATGGACACAAGCTATTTTCTCCGCCGGAACCCCGGCCTCGCGCAGCACCCGACCGATGGCCTCGGAAATCACCACCACCCGATCATACCAACGATACTTCAGCGGCACCCACTTGGCCGCTTCCGGGTTATCCACCCGCCGCGACAGCACTACTGGCACACCGTGCCTGCGGGCTGCCAGCGCACCCCAGGTATCCGCGCCCCGGCGGCTATGCAAATGCACCAGATCAGGCCCAAGTTGTTTGAAGCATCGCCTCAGTTTGAGTAAGACACTGCCATCGAGCTCACCCCGATAGTGAATCGGCCATACCGAGATGCCCAGTGCCTGGGCCCGCGCAACAATGGCGGCATCCTGCGGACACACCAAGTGATTCTGGATGCCTTGCGCATTCAAGCCCTCGAGCAGCATCAATACCTGCTCGGCGCCCCCATAGACATGCCGGCCGAATTCCAAATGAACGAGATTCAAGCCTGCCTCGCTGCCAGTAACCGCTGGAGCTGCCGGTCAACCTCGCCGACCTCGATGGCCGCCATGCAATCAAACGCCCCATTGCAAGTCGGCTTGCGGCGACAGGGCGAGCAGGGTCGGGGATGGTAAATCACTTGCGCCAACGCACTGCCCGTCTCGCGATACGGCAGGGTCGAGCCGAATAAACAAACAGTCGGGAGGCCGCGAGCAATGGCGACATGAGTCAACCCAGTATCCACGCCGACTGCCCCGGCCGCCTGGGCAAGCAAGGCCACGGCCTGGCCAATACCGGTTTGCCCGGCCAGGTTATACATGGCCGCCGTCTCGCTACCCGCTGTCAGCTGCTCGGCCGCCGCCCGATCATCGGCCCCGCCCAAGATCAAACAAGGCCAACCCGCCTCGGTTAAGCGCCCAGCTAAATCGATCCAGCGCTCGGCAAACCAATGTTTTTGGGGGCGAGTCGTAAAAGGCAGCAGCACGATATACGGCTGACAGTCCAAGCCGTGTTGCCGCCGCCAGGCCGTGGCCCAGTCGCGGTCGGCCGGGGCCACCGCCACTTGCATGGGAAAACCGTCAGCGGTCGGCAGGGCCAAGTAAGTCGCCAACGCCAAGTATTCGGAACTGATGCGGGAGCGATCCGGCCCGGAGGTGACCACCTCGGTCATCAGATACCGGCTGCCCTCGCGCGAATCCACGCCGATTCGCCGCGGCGCCCCGGTCAACCAGGCCAGCAAACCGCTTTTCACAAGCCCTTGTGGGTCCAGTACCCAGTCGAACTGCTGCGCCCGCAATCGGCGGCGCAACGCGCCCAGCTCACGCAACAGCGACAGCCAGCGCCGCTCGCGGCCGAGCTGCCGCCATTTGGCGAAAGGCACTGTGATGATCTGGTCGAGTTCGGGATGAGCAGCCAAGAGGGGCACAACTTCCGGCTGAGCCAGCCAGGTCACATGACTGCGCGGATAGCGCGCCTTGAGGGCATGGATCAGCGGTGAGGCCATAACCACATCGCCCAGCGCACTCAAGCGCACTATGGCGATCCGCGGAGCAATGCCGGCAGCGGCAGCAGGCGGCCGGCGCATGTCAGGGGGCCTTCAGCTCACGCGCCAATGCTTTGCGCGGCACAAAATCCTTGCCGGGCGTCTTGGCAGGATCGACTTGCAGCAGTTCGGTAAAAGTAGTCGCCGCCTGCTGATAACGATCGGCCAAGGCTTGCTGATAGGCACGGGTTAAATCGGCGCGCAGCATCTCGCGTGTCTCGACAATCGCGGTTCGGATATCGCGCTCAAACGCCTGTCGACCGAGTTGCTCTTCGACCTCGATAACCGCCTTGTCAACCAGCAGCCAAGTCGCGACACCGGCAACGGCGCCGCAAACCAGCGCCCCAAACCCGGCGGGACTGCAAAGCAGCGCGCCACTGCTCGCGGCCAAGCTAGGCGAGGCCACCTTGGCGCCCCCCTTGGCCAAAAATGTGGTCGCGGTCTTCAGGCCCGATTTGGCCGCCACCTTAGCGATGACTGTCTTGGCCGTCACCGCAGCCAGCCCGCTGCCCACCGCCGTGCCGGTCGCCATGCCCGTACCCGCAGCAAAGACTTGGCGGCCGATATCGGCCGGCTTCACCGCAAGGACCTGCGCGAAAGCGGGATCAAGGTCCAGGCTTTGCTCAACCTCTAACGGGCTGGCGGTATGAGTCTCGGCAACACGCTGCTTGGCCAAAAGACGCTGCAAATCCTGGTTGAGCTGGGCGGCACTGGCTTGCAAGCGGGCTGCCGCTTGGGCATTCAAATCAGCGACGGCCGTCGCCAGGCGAGCTTCAAACTGGGCAGGGCTCAACAGCTTGGCGCTAAGCTGGTCCTGCAGATACCCTGTCATGTTGCCGAACAGGGCCTTGGCCAACCGCGTGTATTCCCCCTGCAAGCTGTAATACCAATCCGCAAACGCCGGCACTTGGGCCAACACCGCATCAAAGGGCGGTGTGAGGGTAGTGGTCACCGCTTTGGCAATCTCGGTGTTGACAGCCTGCTGGTCCTGCTGCCAATGGGTGGCAACGAACTCACGAATAGAGGCTGTATCCTGCAAAGAGATCGCGCTCGGCTGGCCCTGCAACACGACCCGAAACACCTTCAGCGGCGCGCTGTCACTGTTGGCTTGCACCAATTGGTTGCCCGCTCGCAGGGCCGCATACAGGCTCACCGTGCCCAACAGCAAAATAATGCCGAAAAAACCCAGCCAGAAAACCCAGGCCTTGCTGGTTGGCTTCGACGTTGCCAAGGCAATATTGACGGGTTCATCAGATTTCGGCCGTGTCATACGCCCTCCCGGAGGCAGGTGGCGGCGGTAAGCGGGTCACCAGGCGATATAAAGCGGCCAGGTCAACCAACGCACCATTCAATAAACGGGTCCAGCCCCACGTGAAGGCCACCGATGCCAATAGAAATACAACCCAAGCTAACCATGCCAGGGGGCGCACACCGTCCGCCATTAAGGCATGCTGAGCCAGCCACCACCCGGCACCATGCCAAGCAGCAAGCCAGCGGGCTAGCAAATCCAGTCCTGCGCAAGCCACCGGCGCCAAGGTAGCGGCATGCTCGATAGCCTGCAATAAGGACACATCCCGATAATCATAACTTGGCGTAAACAATAGCCCGAAGGAAATCACCAACGCCAGGCCGATGGTATGCAGCTTGGCCAGCACCGAACGGCTGAGCATACCTTCGAAACCCGGCCGCACCTGCCGACGAAAAAGCCGCTGTAAACCCTGGTGCAACCCGGCGAATACAACGATGTCCAGCGCCAGTAATAGCCACAACCAGGGCGGCCACAAGAGCGCTTCGAGCAATAGCAGCACGGCTAACAATGTCGCCTTGCAGCCTTCCAAGGCCACAATGACAATGCCACCGCGCAACAGGCCATACAACCAACCGGTCGGCGCCAGATACATACCAATCCAGGCGCGGCGGCGCAACAAGCCTTGCTCGATTCCGCCCACAGCGATAATCGCTGCCAGCAGGACATGGATGAGCCAATAGCCGGCACAAGTGGCGAATGGACTAAACATAGCCCCCACCGCCAGCGGTGTAACGGCCAAGCTTGCTCTGAACACCGCGACGACAAGCGCCACCGACCGACTCCTGTGAATGCCAATCCCCTTGGCGATCCCCCTTGCTTACTGGACCTGACCTGGGATTACTTCACGACTCGCAGATGAGGCGCAGCACTACGTTTGCTCTGTTGCTCGCTTTGCTCGCCAGCCTGGTCGGTGTCGGCCTCGCCCTCGGCAGCGGCCGTGTCACCATCGCCAAACAGCATGCCTTGACCGTTTTCCCGGGCATAAATGGCCAGCACGCGCTGAATCGGAATCAGCACATCCATGGGCTGGCCCCGAAAGCGGGCATTGAACGCCACATCCTGATCCCCGAGCACTAAACCGCGCACGGCCGTAGGGCTGACATTGAGCACAATTTTGCCGCCTTCGACAAAGTCCCAGGGGATTTGTAAGTCTTCGGCATCGACCGGTGCATCGACCAGCAAATGCGGGGTAAGCCCGTTATCCGCGATCCACTGATACAACGCCCGCAACAGATAGGGACGACTGGAAGTCATCTGCATAAGATTGCTTCATTCGGTTAGAGATGATTGAAAAACGATAAACTGTCAGTCAGCGATACGTCCGCTCGACCTTGCTCAAGGATTTCTGAAAAGCAGGCCGCGCGAAAATACGCTCACAATAATCCTGAATGGCCTGCGCCTGGCCGGCCAGATCGATGCCGTAATACGGCAAGCGCCACAAAATCGGCGCCACGGTACAATCGACCAAAGTCAGTTCATCATTGAGGAAGAAGGGTTTGCGAGCAAACACCTCGTTCGAGGCCAGCATGCTCTCGTGCAGCAGTTTCCGCGCCCTGGCCTGCCCCTGCGCACCCGCATCCGCACTCGCCAAGGTCAGACATGGCTCGTACCAGTCCCGCTCGACGCGATACAAAGCCAGGCGACAATAGGCCCGCATCACCGGATCCACCGGCATGAGCGGCGGATGGGGGAAACGCTCGTCCAAGTATTCCATAATGACCGGCGGATAATACAGCGCCAACTCCCGATCGACCAAGGTTGGTAGACTGTTGTAGGGGTTGAGATCGCATAAATCCTCCGGCGGCTCGGCGGCATCGATATCGATGATGTCGGCCTTGACATCCTTCTCCGCCATCGCAAAGCGCAC
>CAYFSA010000054.1:0-17573 GCA_964345605.1 uncultured Ectothiorhodospiraceae bacterium | reverse complement strand
AGGTTATACATTTAACTATAACTATACCGAAAGCGTATTGAAATTAAAAGTTAAAGATCAAAATCGTGCGCTGATTGATTTACTGAACACTCTGGATTCCACTAATAATAATAATGATAAGATTGACGGTACTTTAACGGCTTCCGCTGGCGCCGGCACCTACGTCCCCCTCCCCGCAACTATCGCCCTGATCCCGCTCGGTTTGGCCGGGATTTTCGTCTCGCGCCGGCGGACTTAGGCACGATTTAAGGGTTCAGCACCATGCATGCACGCCTTGTCGAAAAAGCTTACACTTCATAAGCACGCCAGGTTTGCACGGCGGCAATCATGCTGCCCCTCATGCCGTTCTGGATGAGGGGCTTTCTTTGGGGTTTTTGATCGCGGTATGTCATCGTCTTCCAAGAAACGCGGTCGCTCGAGCCGCAGTCGCCGGCGCCGCCTGCTGCAAAAGCTGGCGATCGGTTCGGTCATTATCCTGGGGCTGGGGGCGCTGACCCTGGCCTGGTTGGTGCAGTCACCCCTGGAATCGGCGAAGTCCAGGGATGTGTTAAAAAATTCGACATGGCAGCAGCAGCAAGCGGATGCGGTCAATACCCAGGCGCTGGTCGAGCTGCCCGCTGATGATGGGCATCATGACAACATCACGGAATGGTGGTATTACGACGGGCATCTGCAGACGGCCGATGGGCGGCAGTTCGCCTTTCATTATGTCGTTTTCCTGCGCCAAACCCTGACCACCGGCACTTTGTTTCATGCCTCGCTGTTCGATCTGGCGAATCAGCAGAAATACCAGGGGCAAAAGCGGGCGATCGGCAATCCGTCGAGCGGCGTTGAGGATGCCTTCGAGTTCGCTTATCAGGGCTGGTCCATGGCGGGATCGGCGGGGAATGATCGGCTGCATTTCTCGCTCGGTCCCACCGAGCTCGAGCTGACAGTATGGGATCCGCGGGGGCCGGTTTTCCATGACGGCACCGGCTTGCTGGATTTCGGCGGCGGCAGCTGGAGCTATTATTATTCGCGGACCCGCATGCAGGCCGAGGGGCATGTCCGAATCGACGGCGAGCGTCATCCGGTGACCGGCGATGTCTGGTTCGATCACCAATGGGGCGACTTCGAAGCGACCCAGATGGGCTGGAACTGGTTCGCCCTGCAGCTCGAGGATGGCCGGGATGTCATGATTTATGAGATCTTCCAGCCGGACGGCACGCCTTATCTGGATGCGGGTACGATTTTTGACGGCAAGACCACCGTTAACCTGGAGGCGGAGGATTTTACTTCGGTTTATCACGAAACCTGGACCAGTCCTGAAACGGGGACGGCGTATCCGGTTGGCTGGACCCTGGAGATTCCCGTGCATGGCATCGAAGTCCAGGTCTCGCCGAAGTACCGCGGAAGCGAATTTGACTCCCGCGTCACAACGTATAATACCTACTGGGAGGGGCCGGTTGCGGTCTCGGGCAGTCATACCGGCAGCGGCTTTCTCGAGCTCGGTGGGTATGACCGGATTCCGCTGGCCGAGGTGGTCAATACGCGCTAGGGTTAACATCAGCTTGCCCGTCGTGGCACGCTTACCTCATTCACCTATTGCTCCAAAGCATTTCCTGGGGTAGGCTCCCCACCTATGTCGGGCTAGGGATTCGAATGTTGCCAAACCAAGGGGCTGACAGGCTGCCACTGGGGTGCTTGCTGGACAATTACCATTACGTTGCAAGCTAGTGGCCGTTGGTTTCGAATGTTAATTAATTTATCACGGCTAGCTCAATATTAATTATTGTTGATCGTCTCGCCTATACCAATTCTATACAATCATCTATGTATTAATGTTAGCCAATGCAATTTTCGCATGTGCTGGTAATTTGCCGGGGTAATATCTGCCGAAGTCCGATGGCCGAAGCGCTGCTTGCTAACACGTTAGGGGGACGCATAACAGTCTCTTCTGCGGGCACGCAGGCCTTGGTTGACCATCCTGCCGCCGAGCAGGCCGTGTCCCTGCTCGGCCAACGCGGGCTGGATATTTCGCAGCATCGTGCCAGGCAATTGACTGCCTCGCTCGCCCGTGAAGCAGACCTCCTCTTGATTGTCGAACAAGCGCTGCGTGCGCATGTACTCGAGATTACCCCGGCGGCGCGAGGGAAGCTGTATCGCCTCGGTGAGTGGCGGAATATCGATATTGATGACCCTTATGGGCAGCCTGAATCGGTATTTGCTGAATGCTTGTCATTAATCGATCAAACCGTGTCTGATTGGGGTTCACGGTTATGAGGAAGGCCGTATGAGTAAATTATTGACAGCCCTTGCTATGGTTTTTTCGCTGGCCGGCTGCTCCATGTTTCCGGGCATGTACATGAACCCAATGCTGCCGTCGCTGCCCAAAGACGCCCAAATGCCGGATGGCACGGATGTCAGGATTCAGCGCATCACTGGCGAGGTCATCAACGACAAAGGCTATCAGCCCATCAATGCCCGCAAGCCGGGCAATTTGGTCGCCGAACGGCTCAAAGACCTCGATAATTACACTTACCGCGTCGGCCCCCGTGATGTGCTCAGCGTCACGGTCTGGGAGCATCCGGAGCTCACCATTCCGCAGGGCGAGTTCCGCTCCGCTGAGGCAGCGGGGCATTTAGTCGACGAAGAAGGCTACATGTATTATCCCTTCGTCGGCCGCGTGCAGGTCAACGGCAAAACTGTTGATGAAATCCGCCAGATTCTGACTGAGCGCTTGAGTACGTATATCACTAACCCTCAATTGGATGTTCGGGTTGCGGCCTATCGCAGCAAACGCGCTTATGTCGTCGGCGAGGTGAACGACCCGGGGCCGAAGCCGATCACGGATATCCCGCTGACGGTTGTCGAGGCAATCAATCAGGCCGCGGATGTGACGACCGAAGCCGACATGCAGCATGTTACGCTGACCCGCAATGGGGAAATACAATATATCAATCTGCTGCGCTTATACGAACGCGGTAACCTCAAAAACAATTTTATTCTCGAGCATGGCGATGTGCTGTTTGTGCCTGATCGCAATCTGCAGAAAATCTTTGTGCTCGGTGAAGTCGAAGAGCCGGCCGCCTTGCTAATGCATCGCGGTCGCATGACCCTGGCTGAGGCCCTCACCGAAACAGGCGGGCTTAATTTGAGTACAGCCAATGCGGGCCGGGTTTATGTGATTCGGGGAACCCCTGCCGAGCCGCAGGTCTTCCATCTGAATATGCGCTCGGCGGATGCGCTGATCCTGGCCGATGCCTTTCCCCTACAGCCGCGGGATGCGGTGTTTGTCGATATCGCGCCCTTGCCGCGGTGGAACCGCGCCGTGGTGGAGCAAATCATGCCGACCCTGAATTGGATCAATCGTGCCTCGAGAACCGGCTTCCCGATTTTCAATGCTACGATTCCGCAATAATATCTGGGCCGCAGCAGCCGTATGATCGTAATCGGTCGCCGGTTCGGCCTTTGGGCCTGCCGGCGGTTTTTCAGCCCATGTTCCGGTTCGCCCCTGCCGATGCGGCGGCAAACCGAGTCAGGACTCGACCAATGACTGCCACTCAGGAACATTTCTACGAGGATTACCGGCCGCGGCGCTTCGAGGCGGAAGACGCTTATGAGCGTGAAGCCATGGGGGATGAATTAAGCCTGGCGGACTTGCTGGCCACGATTCTCGAAGCCAAATGGCTCATCATCGCCATCGTCGCGCTTTCGCTGGTGGTCGGCGTCACGATGGTGTGGCGGGCGGCGCCGGTGTACCGCGCCCATGCCATGCTTAAAGTTGAGCAGGAAAAACCGGGGCTGACAGGGCTCGGCGAAATGGCGGAATTCATGGTCCAGGAGACCCCGGTTCCCGCGGAAATCGAGCTGCTGAAGTCCCTGCAGGTACTCACGGAAGTAGTAGAGGAACTGCAGTTGAATCTGCATGCCTCGCCCCATCATTTTCCCTTCATCGGCGAACCCGTAGCTCGCCGCCATGGTGGGGATAATTTAGCGGATCCCTTGTTTGGACTGCACCACTATGCCTGGGGAGGCGAGCAGATCGATGTCCGCCGTTTTCAAGTTCCGGAGGCTTTGCTTGGCAAGCCTTTCTCCCTGGTTGCGCTTGACAACAATCGTTATCAACTGCTTGACCCGGAGGGTCAGTCCATTCTTAAGGGTCAGGTAGGCCAAGTCAGCGCTGCTCAGCTCGCAGCCGATGACACTGCGCTGAAGCTGCTCGTGAGTGAGCTCAAAGCCCGGCCCGGTACGTATTTCAACCTTTCCAGTCAAGCTGTGCTGCGCAGCGCGAACGCATTGCGCAGCCGTCTGAACGTCTCGGAAAAAGGCAAGGGCTCGGGGGTGCTGCAAGTCAGTCTGGAAGGCAAGGAACCGCAGCGCTTGCAAGCGATTGTCAATAATGTTGCCAATGTATATATTCGCCGGAATGTCGAGCGTAAATCCGAAGAAGCTCAAAAAACGCTGTCTTTTATTGAAAAACAATTGCCTGCTGTCAAGGAGCAAATGGAAGCAGCCGAGCGCGCGCTGAATGACTACCGCCATGAGCGCGGTTCAATCGATCTGTCGGGAGAAACAGCAGGGATTCTCAATAAGATCCTAAAAGTCGAAAGCGAGTTGGCGGATCTGCGCCGCAAGCAAAAGGAAATGAAGCAGAGCTTTACGGATCGGCATCCGCGCATGATTTCCATTCAAGCCAAAATGGATGATCTGAAGTCCCAGCTCGACGCGCTGAACCAAGAAGTCAAGCAGCTGCCGGATACCCAACAAGAAATTCTGCGCCTGCAGCGCGATGCCGAAGTCAATGCCGAGCTTTATACGTTCTTACTGAACAAAGCTCAGGAATTACGTGTTGTCAAAGCGGGCACCGTGCCGAATGTGCATGTGGTCGATTATGCTTATTTGCCTTATGCACCAGTGGCACCGAGTAAATCGCTTATTCTCGCCTTGAGCGTGCTGCTTGGCGGCTTTGTGGGCGTTGGCCTGGCCTTTGCCCGCAAAGCCCTGAAACATGGCATCGAAGATCCGGAAAAAATTGAGCGCGAGCTGGCGTTGCCGGTCTATGCCACAGTTCCGCATAGCAAGATGCAAGCACGCATGGAAAAAAACAAGCGCGGCAGATCGCGCAGTCTGCTGGCTGTTCAATCGCCCAACGACCTGGCGATCGAAAGCTTGCGCAGTCTGCGAACTTCGCTGCATTTTTCCATGGCCCAGGCGAGCCGGCCCATATTGATGATTACGGGCCCCACGCCGCGGGTCGGCAAATCGTTTATTACGGCCAATCTTGCGGCAGTGCTGAGCGCGGGCGGTCATGCTCGGGCCTTGGTCATCGATGCCGATTTACGCAGAGGGCATCTGCACGATTATTTCGGTGTGGCCCGCAAGCCGGGGCTGAGTGAAATCATCACTGGTGACTGCAGCATTGAGGAAGTCATCCATTCATCTTCCATAGCCCCCGGCGTCGATTTCGTACCGGCCGGGACTCGGCTGCCGAATCCCTCCGAACAGTTATTACACAAACGGTTTGAAGGTTTTCTCAATCATGCCTCAAAAAGTTATGACTTGGTGCTTATCGACACGCCGCCCATTTTAATGGTGACCGAAGCTGCGATCATTGGGCGTCTTGCCGGTATGAGCTTGCTGGTGATGAAAGATTCGGCGCATCCCATGAGGGAAATCGAGGAGAGTATCAAACGCCTGCAGCAAGCTGGCGTCAGTTTGCGGGGCGCGATTTTCAATAATATGAAAGCGGCCAGCCGGCGGTATGGCTATGGCCGCTATTACGGCTATAAATACAGTTATAGCTACGAGCCCGAGAAAGAGAGGGCACCGGCTTAGTTGATCTCCGGTCACTTTTAGCCTCTGTGACTCTGACAAAGCGTTAAAGTCGTGCCTTTAGTGACACTGGGTTAGGGTCCAGCGTTGGTTGGCTTATTTTTCAGCAACCAATAAAAAGACTGGGTAATGGCGGGCGGGCAGATCCCGTTCCGGATCGGCCTCGCGCTCGACCTCGTAAACGGTCGTGAATTGTATGTTTGTAAAGCCCGCCTCGCTGAAAATCCCCGCCAGGGCGTCCCGAGCGAAGCCATAATGAGCGACACCCTCGCCGGCCGGATGAAAATTGCCGTCTTCCTGGTCCAGATCGGCGATGGCGATATGACCGCCGGGCCGTAGGACATGGTACAACCCCTGCACCAAACCGCGCGTGTCCTCGATATGGTGAAAGGTCATGCTGCTCGCGACTAAATCAAAGCGATCCTGCCAGGTGCCCACATCGCGTTCGGTTTGAAGCTGCCGCGGCTCGATGCGCTCGAGCTGCTGGGCAGCGATCTTTTTCTCCAATTCGGCGAGCATAGCCGGCGAGGTATCGGCGGCAACGATATGCTCCTTGATTAAATCGTATAAAAACAAAGAAACCAGGCCGGTGCCGCAGCCAAAATCCAGCAGGCGGTCGGCACCTCGCTCGCCCAACAAGGCATCGATATGATGGGCCACCGTCTGGGCAATACCGACACGCGTGGCGTTACTGTCCCATTCGGCGGCAATATCACTGAAATGATCAATCGCTTCGGTATGCATGATGGCTTCGTCCTACTTAAAGATTATTTTTGACCGTGACAGCAGCTCGGCGTTCAAGCCAATTCAGCCAGCTATCCGCATCAACGACATACCGGATGGGGCTTGGGGACCGAGCCTTGGATGTAGGGGACCCAAACGGGCGTGATCGCGTCACTCCCGGCAGACGCCGGCAATGGCTCGAGCGTGCATTCTTTTGGCAAACGCTGTCCGCTATGCCAATCAATTCGGGCCCAATCGATGCCCGCAGGTGCTTCGCGGGTCAGCGAGGTCGTGCCGATATGAGCCATGATGTCGCCCCAAATGGGCATAGCGGCTGTCGAGCCGGTGAGCCCTGTCGGTCGATTGTCATCTCGGCCTACCCAGACAACACCGACATGCTCGGCGGAGTAGCCGGCGAACCAACTATCACGTAAATCATCGGTCGTGCCGGTCTTACCCGCCATTGCCAAGCCTTGCGGCAAGCGTTGTTGCAGCTGGCGCGCAGTGCCTTCTTGGGTGACCCGCCACAAAGCCTCGGTCAGTAAAAATACTGGCGCCGACTCGGCGACGCGGCGTTTACTGGCGGGATAGCGCTGTAAGACACGTCCCTGACGATCGACCACTTTATCAATCGCCCGCAAGGGTTGATGAATCCCGCCCGTTGCCAAACTCTGATAGAGCTCGAGGACATCATAGGGGCTCAATTCCATGGCACCAAGCAGCAAGGAGGGATAGGCATCCAGCGATTTGTCCAGGCCCATCTTTTGCAGTCGCTCGAGAATCGTTTCGACACCCACCGACAGACCTAGCCGCGCACTGCCGACGTTAATCGAATGGACCAAACCATCAAGCACGCGCACCCCCTCATGCGACTGCCGGTCATAATTTTGAGGCCGCCAAATGTCGCCATTCGGCCGGCGGATGTGCAGTGGCCGATCATCCAGGAGCGTGCTGAGCGTATAGTGCTGCGGCTGCGACAAGGCCTCCAAGTACACGAAGGGTTTGATCAATGAGCCAATGGGCCGCTGGGCATCGAGCACCCGATTAAAGCCGGCGTAGCGTGCTCGTCGGCCGCCTACCAAGGCCAGGATTTCCCCGGTCCGGGCGCGGGCATACACCGCCGCTGCTTCTAAACTATCTGCTGAGAGCCGCGACCGGGCCGCTTCGAGTCGGTCAAGATGAGATGCAACAGAGTGCTCCACCTGTAATTGCACTAGGGGATCCAGGGTAGTGAAGATCAACAAGCCCTCCGCCCGCGAATCCCGCGGCCGATAAGCCTGGCGTAATTGCTCACGAACCAAGCGCTGAAACGCCGGGAATAAGATATTACCCAGCGGCGGTTGGGCAATGACATCCAGCGGCTTGGCCTTGGCTTGGGCGATCCGCCGCTCACTGGCCAGGCCTTGCGCCGCCAATTGGTCGAGCACCAAATTGCGCCGCTGCCTGGCGCGCTCGGGATGGCGCCGGGGATCATACGCGGCCGGCCCTTTGATCATGCCCACTAACAGGGCAATTTGATCGAGGCGCAATGCATCGAGTGATCGACCGAACCAAAACTGGGCTGCCAAACCGAAACCATGAATGGCATAGGCCCCGGATTGGCCGAGGTAAATTTCATTCAGATAGGCTTGGAGGATCGTCGATTTGTCATGCTGCCGCTCCAATAGCAGCGCCATGATGCCTTCGTTGATTTTGCGCAGTAAACGCCGCTCGCGGCTTAGAAATACATTTTTCACAAGTTGCTGCGTCAGCGTGCTGCCGCCCTCGACGACATGTCCCGCACGCAGATTGCGCCAAGCCGCACGCATAATCGCCAAGGGATCGACACCGATGTGGCGATCGAAACGCCGATCCTCGATAGCCAACAATGTTGACAACAATGTCTGCGGCACATCGTCAAGCTCAAGGAGCACCCGGTCCTCGCCGCGCCGCGAATAGATATTGCCGATTAACACAGGCTGCAAACGCACTCGCGCGAGCTGGCGCTGTGACGACAGCTCGCGCAAGGCAGTGATTTGATTGTTTTGAAACTGCACCACGAGTCGTCGCGCCGGTTCATGGTCCTGGGCAAATTGAAAGCCGCGCGTGGCAATTTCGAACCGTCCCCCCTGACGTCGATAGTGACCCGGCTGCTCCAATTGCTTCGCATCGGCTTGGTAATTCAGCAGCTGTAACTCCAAGGCCAATTGCTCCGGATTTAAAGATTTGCCAGGAAACAGAACAAGTGGACGCGCGAACATGCGCGCCGGAATGTCCCATTTTTGTGGCGGGAACTCCTGTTGCACGCGCTGATTCAAATAAGCAACATGAATGCCCACTGGCATGGCGGCTAATGATAGTAATAATGCAAAAATGGCAATTAGTCGCCACGCAACCCCTTTTTTGGGGGGTTTATGGTTTGCTGCAATTTGTGAGTTGTTGTTGGTCTGCTTAGTTTTAGCCGCCATAAAGCTTGTGTATTAGTTTTTGCGTGTTCCCCTTCAAGGAGGAAGGAACACGAAAACTTACAAAATTATGCATAATCGTGCTCGTTTTCTATCCGAAAGCGCTCGCTTAAATCCGTAATACGGTCCCTTAATCATTCTGCAATATGGAGGGTAGTATGCCCACCAGCGCTTCGCAGCAAGCCGTTTTGCTCGACACCCTTGAACAGCCCGAGTTTTATCCTCATCCCGCCACCACCATTGAGCGCCTTGAGACCCATATATCGACGGTATTATTGGCTGGCGATTATGCCTATAAATTCAAAAAGCCGGTAGCTTTGGACTTTTTGGATTTTTCGACCCTGGCGTTACGCCAGCATTACTGCGAGGAGGAATTGCGCTTAAACCAACGGTTAGCACCCGAGCTCTATTTGGCGGTCGTGACCATTACCGGCTCCCCCCAGCAACCGGTTTTTGACGGACCCGGCACGCCCATCGACTATGCCGTCAAAATGCGGCGCTTCGAGCAAACCGATCTGCTCGACCATCGGCTCGCGCAAGGCCACTTGCAAACGGCTCAGATCGATGCCATTGCCGACACGATCGCGGCATTTCATCAGGCCCTGCCCGCGGCCACCACGGCATCGGCGTATGGTGAGCCGCCAGCCATTTTGGCCACCATGCAGGCGAATTTCGAGACACTTTTGCCCAGTCAAAGCGAGCCTGATCGCCACACTCAATTGGTGGCGTTGCAAACCTGGACCGAGGCCGAATACAGCCGGTTACAGCCAGTGTTACAGGAACGCCAGGCAACCGGCTTGATCCGCGAATGCCACGGCGATATGCACCTGGCGAACATGGCCTGGATTGATGCTCATGTCACGATTTTCGACTGCATCGATTTCGATCCCGCCCTGCGCTGGATCGATGTCATGAGCGAACTCGCCTTTGTTTCCATGGATTTAGCCGATCGGGGTACCCCCGCTTGGGCCCAGCGGCTGGTGAATCGCTATGTGGAGCAAACCGGCGATTATCATGGCCTGCAAGTATTGCGATTTTACCAGGTTTATCGCGCCCTGGTACGGGCCAAGATCGCGACGATTCGCTTGCAACAAACGGCCGCCACTTCGGCCGAGCATGACGCACTAGCGGCAGAATACCAAAGCTACGTCGATTTAGCCGAAACCTACACGCGCCCTGGACCGACTGCCTTGATCATTACGCATGGAGTCAGCGGCAGCGGCAAAACCACCCTCACTCAATCCTTATTGGAGCAGCTCGGCGCTATCCGGCTGCGGGCCGATAGAGAACGCAAGCGTTTGGCCGGCCTGGCGGCCAACAACCGCAGCGGTGACGGCCTGAACGAGGGGTTGTACGCCCCGGGCATGACGGCCAACACCTACGCCCATCTGGCCGAGCAAACCGCGATGCTGCTCCAAGCCGGCTGGCCCGTAATCGTCGATGCCAGCTTTCTGGATGCAGCCCAACGCCGTCGCTTCCAGCAACTCGCCAAAGACCATAACGTCCCTTTCCTTATACTTGCTTTCAATGCCCCTGCTGAGCAACTGCGCCAACGCATCCAACAACGCCAGGCTATCGACCAAGATGCCTCCGATGCCGACTTGACGGTGCTGGCGCAGCAATTAAATCAGTTCCAAGCATTGGCCGTTGACGAGCCAGCCCTGACAGTC
The DNA here is from genome assembly GCA_964345605.1 of uncultured Ectothiorhodospiraceae bacterium. GTDB lineage: Bacteria > Pseudomonadota > Gammaproteobacteria > CAYFSA01 > CAYFSA01 > CAYFSA01. Next base: position 6,922 of record CAYFSA010000054.1, on the reverse strand, counting down.
GACACGAGCCAAGCCCGCATCGATGCCAAGGCCATTGCTGAACGACTTGGCTTACCAACGGTTTAACTTACAGAACGATTGGCGCATTCGCTTGCCCAAAGAGCCTGGCTGTGAAGCAGGCTCTCGGGGACGGTGGTTATTCATCCCGGTGGCGACTCAGATCGAGAATCTCCATGCGATGATCGACATCCGGATAACGGCTCGAAGGCCCTTGCGTCAGGATTACCAAGCCATCGGTCAAGCCTTGCGTATGCAGCCAATCGATAGCGAATTTGCTCCAATCGCGTAGTTCTTCATCGACATGCTCGGGCCAGACGCCGTAGGTAAACAGCAAGCGCTGACATGTTTTTTCATGCTCACTGAAGGCATTGATCCAAACCGGCAAACGGAACCGTGCCACATTGCGGGCGGTATTACCGCTGTTGGTCGGCACCAGCACCCCGACTGCGGCAATCGCCCGCAGGGCATTGTCAACATTCGTCGTGATGACATCGACGACCTTAGGCCCATGCTGGCGGGAATGCTCTTCAATGACCTCATGCATCGTCGCGGCCCGATTATCCAATTCGGGCTCGGTTGACGCCGCAATCGCGGACAACATTTGCACGGCATCAACCGGGTACTGTCCCATGGCCGATTCCTCGGACAACATGACGCAATCGGTGCCATCCAAAATGGCATTGGCCACATCGGTCGCCTCGGCCCGGGTCGGGCGCCGTTGATTGACCATGGACGCCAGCATTTGCGTGGCGGTGATGACCGGTTTGCCCAGTAGATTCGCCCGCCGGGTAATATCCTTTTGCACTCGGGCGATGCGCTCGATGGGAATCTCGACCCCTAAATCCCCGCGCGCGATCATCACCCCATCGGAGACCTCGAGGATCTCATCGAGGTGATCCAGCGCCCCGGCCCGTTCGATTTTGGCGAGCACGAACACATCATGCCCTGAACCGGAGGCGGCCTCTCGCACGGCAATGACATCTTCGGGTTTGGCAACGAACGACTGACTCACGGCATCCACGCCGTTTTCCAGGGCAAACAGCAGGCATTCCTTGTCACGCCGGGTGAACGCGCTAATCCCCAAGTCGATACCCGGCAGGTTCAGCCCCTTGCGCGAGCGCAGCTCACCGCCGACTACCACTTCACAAATGATGTCCAAGCCATCGACCATTGTTACCGTCAGTTGAATCATGCCATCGTTCAAAAACAGCGTATCCCCGACTTTCACCGCATGCGGCAAACGCTCGAGCGGCACATACACGGCATGCTCGTCATGGTGCTGGGCATTGGTCGTCAACAACAGGGAATCGCCGATGGTCAGATCGAGGGGTTCATGCTTGAGTTGGCCAATCCGGATTTTCGGGCCCGGCAAATCCGCCATGATCGCCACGCGCCGGCCCACCTTACGGCTCGCTTCCCGAATATTGCGGATGACCTGTTCATGCGTGCTGAAATCACCATGCGAAAAGTTCAAGCGTGCGACATTCATCCCCGCCAGGATCATGCGCTCCAGATTCTCCGGCGATTCCGAAGCCGGCCCGATAGTACATACAATCTTGGTCTTGTTACGCAAAGACATAGCTATCCCTCCAACGACAGCATGAAAGATGACGATAAGTTAGAAACATATCAGTACAGTGACCACTACCACGGCAAAGTACCCCCAAGCGGTGCGCTTGGTTGTCATTTGCCTGGCAACACTACTGGATTTGGATTGCATCAGAATGACGGGAAGATAACATGAAACCGCTGCATGCATGCCACTGCAAATTCAGCACGCCAGTGACATCGTCTTAGTGAGTTAAGCTTAGTAACCTAGTCTTAAGTGACCTAGTCTTCATTGATGGCCCCATACTTCACTCATTCAACGGAGGTACTATGCAAGACCCCATTATTCTAGTCGGCGTCGGCGAAATCGGCGGGGTATTCGCCCGTGGGCTGCTCAAACAGGGGCATCCCGTGTATCCGGTCACCCGGCAAATGGACTTGGCGCGAGCCGCGCAGCAATTGCCCGAATGCCAGCTGGCCTTGATTACCGTGGGTGAAAACGATCTTGGCCCGGTCTTGGCACAATTGCCGCAGGCCTGGCGTCAGCGGGTAGGTTTGGTACAAAACGAACTCCTGCCGCCGGATTGGGAAAAGCACGGGCTCAGCGAGCCAACGGTCATGTCGGTGTGGTTCGAGAAAAAACCAGGCCAGGAAGCCAAGGTGGTTATGCCCTCGCCCGCTTACGGCCCGCATGCCGAACTCATGCAGGCTGCCTTGGATGCCCTCGGTCTGCCCAACCGGCGGGTAACGAGCCAGGCGCAACTGCGCTATGAGCTGATTCGCAAGAATGTCTATATCCTGGTAAGCAATATCGCCGGGCTGCGGACCGGCGGCACGGTCAGCGAGTTATGGGAGCGGCACAACGACCTCGCCCGGCAGGTGGCGGCCGAGATCGTCGCGGTTCAGGGGCAGCTGGTCGGCGATGAGCTGGACCCCGAAGCCTATATCAACGGCATGCACGAGGCCTTCATGGGCGACCCCGCCCATAAATGCACAGGACGCAGCGCACCCGCCCGCCTGGCCCGGGCGCTGGCGCATGCCGATCGCTTCGGCCTCGAAGTGCCGACCTTGCGGACCATCCAGGCGGAGAGTTGAGCCCTGCCAGGCAAGATTCGCTGTCACATTGAGTGCACATTGCTAATCAAGTGATATAGGGTGCGAAAACTTGCCAGCCGGTTGGCCCCATATCGAGGCGGCCGGCATGGGCAACACCAAACTCAAACAGGCAGTGTTATGGCGATGGCTAACGAGACCAACAACAATAGCAACGGAAACGCCTCAAAAGGGTGGTTCCAACTGGACGTGCATCCGTACGTTTTCTTTATCTCCGCCGGCATTATCGTGCTGTTCGTGGCGCTGACCATTTTCTTCGAGCAGAACGTCGATGACCTGTTCACCAAGGTCCAGGGCGCCGTGTCGCATTATGCCGGCTGGTTCTTTGTGGCGACGATGAACATCGTGCTGATTTTCATCATCTCCATGCTGCTCGGCCGCTACGGCGATATCCGCCTGGGCGGCGAAGGCGCCAAGCCCGAGTTTTCCACCCCGGCCTGGTTCGCCATGCTGTTCAGTGCCGGCATGGGCATCGGTTTGCTGTTCTATGGCGTGGCCGAGCCCATGTTCCATTTTGTCGCCTCACCGCTGGCCGAGCCCGGCACCGCCGATGCCGCCCGCATCGCCATGGACTTCACTTTTCTGCACTGGGGCCTGCATCCCTGGGCCATCTATGCCCTAGTTGGCCTGTCCCTGAGTTTTTTCGCCTTTAATAAAGGCCTGCCTTTGTCTATCCGCGCGGTGTTTTATCCCGTCTTCGGCGAGCGCATCTACGGGCCGATCGGCAATGCCATCGACATTATGGCCACCGTGTCCACCATGTTCGGCGTTGCTACCTCGCTGGGCCTGGGCGTACAGCAGGTCAATGCCGGCCTCAGTCACTTGTTCGGTCTGCCGCAGACCACCTGGATGCAGCTCTTATTGATTGCAGGCATCACCGCTGTGGCCACCTGGTCGGTGGTCAAAGGGCTGGATGCCGGAATCAAGCGCCTGAGCTCGCTGAACGTGATCGCTGCAGCCCTGCTGATGTTCTTTGTCCTGATCATGGGCCCGAGTTTGTTTATCCTGAACGGCTTTATCGAGAACACCGGCTATTATCTGCAGCAGTTCTTCCAGCTCAGCACCTGGAACGAGACCTACGAGAATACCGAATGGCAGAACGGCTGGACGGTATTCTACTGGGGCTGGTGGATCGCCTGGTCGCCGTTCGTCGGCATGTTCATCGCCCGGGTCTCCTATGGGCGTACGGTGCGCGAATTCATCAAAGGCGTGCTGTTCGTGCCCACCCTGGTGACCTTCCTGTGGGTGACCACCTTCGGCAACAGCGCCCTGCATATCGAAATGTTTGGCACCGGTGGCATCGCCAAGGCTGTACAGGAAAATATTCCGGTGTCGCTGTTCATGCTGCTGGAAAATTTCCCATTGGACATGGTGACCTCCCTGCTCGCGATCATCGTGGTCATTACCTTTTTCGTGACCTCCTCGGACTCTGGCTCATTGGTCATCGACATCATTACCGCCGGCGGCAACACCGAGCCGCCGAAAATCCAGCGGGTTTTCTGGGCGGTCATGGAAGGCCTGGTGGCCTCGGCCTTGCTCATCGGCGGCGGGCTGGTCGCCCTGCAGACCGCAGCGATTACCACCGGCCTGCCGTTCGCCATCATCTTGCTCGGGATGTGCTATGCCCTGGACAAAGGCATGGCCGAATATCAAAGCGGTCAGACCTTCGAACTCAAGCTGCATGAATATGAAGGCCCCGAATTCCGCACCGGCTATACCCGCAAGATGCCGACCTTCGGGCGCCGCCGTATCTGGATCAAACCACCGGAGCGCCAGTCGCGCAGGAGACAAACCAATGCTTAAAGTCGTTTCTGCTTTAATGACCGGATGGCTCGGCCTGTGCCTGCTGGCGATTGGCCAGAGCCAAGCCGCTACGCCGTTGCGTATCGCCCACACCAACTGGTCCTCGTCTGTGGCCAGTGCCAATCTGATGTGTGTGCTGGTTCGGGAAAAACTGGGCCAGCCCTGTCAGCTGCGGGCAGTCGACGCCGAAGGTATGTGGCGGTCTGTCACCGTGGGCGAGGCGGATGTCATGCTGTCGGCCTGGCTGCCCGACACGCACGCCCACTACATGGAGAAGTTCGGCGACCGGCTCAAGGATCTCGGCCCCAACCTGGAAGGAACCCGCACCGGCCTGGTCGTCCCCGCGGTGCGGGTCGGCCGGCAAACCGGCGGCATGGGGATGCGCAATCCCGATTACATCACGGCCGAATCGATCGCCGATCTGGCCGGCCATGCCGCCCGGTTCAATCGCCGCATTATCGGTATCGATGCTGGGGCCGGGGTGATGCGCGAGACCCGCGAGGCCATCGAGGCGTACGGTCTGGATGATTTCCGTCTGATCGAAGGCTCTGAGCAGGCCATGACCCGCGCCCTGTCGCATGCCATCCAGCGCCAAGAATGGATCGTGGTCACCGGCTGGGTACCGCATTGGATGTTCGACCGCTGGTCCCTGCGCTTTCTCGAGGACCCCAAGGACATCTATGGCGACGCCGGCCGTATCCATACCCTGGCACGCCCCGGCCTAAAAGCGGAGCAGCCCCAGGTGCATACCCTGCTTGACCGCTTCCACTGGAGTCCGGCGGATATGGATCGATTGCTGATCTGGATTCACCAGGACCACGGCCTCGATCCCTATGGCAAAGCCGAGCGCTGGGTGCGCACCAACCCGGCCACAGTCGAACAATGGCTCGTTAAGGAGGCACGTTAATGTTGCAGAGTGTCAGTCGCAAATTCCGCAGCGGTTGCATGATGCTGATGCGTGAACAGGAAAACCATCTGAGCTTTCTCGGCTCGGCCTTTTTGGTCCATCAAGACGGCTATCTGCTGACCGCGGCGCATCTGGTCGCCAATTCGGATAATCTAATGATCGTGCCGTCGAATTATACTAATGATTTCATTCCCATGACCTTCGAGCGCGTAGCCGCCATGCCGGCATCCGTGGTCAGCCGGGACCGCAATGCCGATGTCGCCTTGCTGAAACTCGAGCAGGACATTTCGATCTCGGTACCGGATGATTTTCTCGGCGCGACCGATCATGTCACACCGGGCACCAGCATCATGAGCCTGGGTTATTCCTTTGGCCATGAGCAATTGCATGCCATCTTGAACTACAGTGGCGTGGTGACCGGCAAGATTCGCTCGCCCAACAATACCGGTCTGATTCTGTTCGATAAGATGATTTATGACGGCGATCGCGGCGGGCCGTTGGTGCATGTCGCCGATGGCCATATCATGGGGGTTGTCAGTGGCCGCTTCGAGCCGGAAGAATTCCTGCACGGCAGTCAGGAATGGGACCGACCGCTGCCCTCGAATACCAGCGTTTCCTATGCCGTCGCCATTGAATACGGCATCGCGCTGATGGAAGCCGAGGGCTTGTTCGCCCATTAAGGCGATTGCCGAGAAAAGCCGTAGGTGCGACTTTAGTCGCACTCAACGAAGTCTATCGTTTCTGGAATGCGACCCGTAGGTGCGACTTCAGTCGCACTCAACAAGGCCTGTCGTTTTGGGAACCCCCTAAGCATCCCCCAAGCGGGTCGCCAGGTAGATAATCACCAACGCCACGGCAAGCCCCAAATAGAGGATCCGCCGCATGCCGCCCATGATCTGTTTACATTGGCCGCATTGATACGCGTCACAGGCCTCCCCCTCGTGGGTTTTGACGTGGGCGCGGGCACGCGGCACGGTTCGCCAGGTCACCACCCCGGCGATGCCGATCAGCACGGCGACCAGTACCAGTTTAGCGGCGAGCGTACCGCCCAAGGCCGTGCCCCAGAAACTGGCTTCAGTCACATTCCAAACCACAAAAATGCGGTGCAGACCCGTCATTACCAACAGCCCGGCAGACACCCAGACAACGACCAAGAAACGCCGCAGAATGACAGGCATGAACCGCGCCCGATCACGCAAGGCCACATTAGGCACTGCCGGCATCAACACGAACAGGATATAGCTGATTCCGCCGATCCAGAAGACCACGGCAGCCACATGAATGAAATTCATGATGTTGTTAACAAGGCTCACGGCAAGCCTCCATGATAGTTTGCTTGACTACCTTTGTTTGATCGTTCCCACGAGGATTGCAGGAGCGATCAACGCTACGGTCGTTTGAGCTGATAGCTAGAATAGGCAGTGGGACCGGTTTTCAGCCGGCCCCACTGCCTATGTCGGGTAATGATCGAAGATAACTATATCAATAACTAACCTTACTATTCAGCCTCACTCGACAAGCCTCGCTGCTCCAGCATGTCCGCGACGCCGG
>CAYFSA010000053.1:0-17973 GCA_964345605.1 uncultured Ectothiorhodospiraceae bacterium | reverse complement strand
GCTGCATCCGCCGTAGGGCGGGTTTCAACCCGCCAAACCGCAGCTCTGCGGAACGGGTATCATTTCGAGATGCGATGCGGCCACTTGGATTTTGGCCGCAACGCTCCTATATCAACAGCACTTCATTAACCTACCGTCGAAGTAAATTGCGAGGTAACCCCCATGAGCATTGATCGTATTGTCCTGGCCGTCGCAGGCCTGTTCGTCGTCCTGAGTGCCCTGCTGGCGCATTTTCATCATCCCTTGTGGCTTGTCTTCACCGGCTTTGTCGGCCTGAACTTATTGCAGTCGGCTTTCACCGGCTTTTGTCCCCTGGCCGTCATTCTCAAGCGTGCCGGCATCAAACCGGGACATGCATTCGATTGATTAAGCAAATGCCTGTTCGACCAAATTGCGTTGCTCCTGGGCATGTAAATCGGCATAGCCGACAGCGGTCGAAGCCGAAGCCGGGCGGGTGACGTGTTCGAGGTAGGCGGTCTTGGGCAGCACCCCACGAATATGGTGCTGAGTTGAATACCAGGCCCCCTGGTTGAGCGATTCTTCCTGCACCCAGATATAGCGGCGAGCGTGCGGGTAATGCGCCAGAGCGGCGCTGAGATCATCTTCCGGGAAAGGATAGAGCTGCTCGATGCGCAGGATCACGACATCCCGGCGCTGTTGCTGGCGCCGATAGGCTAATAAATCGTAATAGACCTTACCGCTGCACAGGAGCACGCGGTCGACTTTGGCCGGCTCGAGGGAATCGAGATCGGCCAGCACCGGCCGAAAACGCCCGGTGCTTAAGTCCTCCAACGGGTTGATGGCATGTTTGTGCCGCAACAAGGATTTGGGTGTCATCACAATCAGTGGCTTGCGGTACGGACGCAGCATCTGCCGGCGCAGCATATGGAAGGTCTGCGCCGGGGTGGTAGGCACACAAACTTGTATGTTGTGCTGGGCGCATAATTGTAAAAAGCGCTCGGGCCGCGCCGAGGAATGCTCCGGGCCCTGACCCTCGTAGCCATGCGGCAGGAACAAGGTCAGGCCGCACAGCCGGCCCCATTTTTGCTCGCCGGAGCAGATGAACTGATCGATCACGACCTGGGCGGCATTGGCGAAATCGCCGAATTGCGCCTCCCAAATGACCAAATGCTCCGGCGCGGCGGTGGCATAGCCGTATTCGAAACCGAGCACGGCCTCTTCCGAGAGCAGGGAATCGATAATGGTCAATTGCTCGGGATAATGCGCGATCTCGTTCAAGGGCATGTGCATCCGACCGTCATTCTGATCATGCAGCACACAATGGCGATGGAAGAAGGTCCCGCGGGCGGTATCCTGGCCGCATAGACGCACGCCGTAACCCTCGTCCAATAGCGTCGCATAGGCCATGGTTTCTGCGAACCCCCAATCCATGGCCTGCTCGCCCTGCCCCATGCGCTGCCGACTATCGACGATTTTGGCCACGCGTTTATGGAGTTGGAAGCCCTCAGGCAGCGTAGCCAGGCGCTCACTGAGCGTCTGAACTTGTGTCAACGAGACCGCTGTATCCACAGGGTAATCCCAGTTGACGCCGTGATAAGCCGTCCAGTCCAGCATGAAACGGGCATGCGGGCGGTCGGTGGCGACTTCCTCAGCAATGATCGTCTCACCCCGCTCGAGCTTGCCCCGGTAACTGTCGCTCAGGGTTTGTGCCTGGCGCGCCGTGATGACCCCGGCTTCTTCCAGGCGGGCTTGATACCGCCCCCGGACCGGTTCAAGCTCGCGCACCCGACGGTACATCCGCGGCTGGGTGGCCGCCGGCTCGTCGGCTTCGTTATGCCCGAAACGGCGATAGCACACCATGTCCACTACGACATCCTTGAAAAACCGCATGCGATAATCTAGCGCCTGGCGAATGACATAGACGACTGCCTCGGGATCATCGCCGTTGACATGAAATATCGGGGCATCGACCATTTTGGCAACAGCCGTGCAATAGGGTGTGGAGCGAGCATCGTCACGGGTGCTGGTGGTAAAGCCGATTTGATTGTTGACGACGACATGGACCGTGCCATGGGTAGTAAAACCCCGGGTATGAGCCATATTGAAAGTTTCCATAACCACACCCTGCCCGGCGAAAGCGGCATCGCCATGGACTAGCACCGGAATGACCTGGCGTCCTTCATCATCCTCACGACGTTCCTGGCGAGCGCGTACCGAGCCTTCGACCACGGGATTAACAATCTCCAAATGGGAAGGATTGAAGGCCAGAACGACATGTACCGGCCCGCCGCCGGTGTAGACATCGGCGGAAAAACCACGATGATATTTGACATCGCCGGTCCCCCGGCCGATGCGCTTTGTGCCCTCGAATTCGTCGAATAAATCCTGGGTGGGCCGCCCGAGCAGATTAACCAGGACGTTGAGACGGCCCCGATGCGCCATGCCCAGCACGACCTCTTGTACAGCTTGTTCCCCCGCCCGCTGCACCAATTCGTCCAGCATCGGCAGCAGACTCTCGGCACCTTCCAGAGAAAAGCGCTTTTGCCCGACGTAGCGGGTATGCAGATATCGCTCTAAGCCCTCGGCTGCAGTCAACTTTTCCAAAATGCGCCGGCGCTCGGTGGCAGCGAACGTGGGCGCGCCCGCCGCCGCCTCAATGCGCTGCTGTAGCCAGCGGCGCTGCTCGGAATCCGGCAGATACATGTATTCACTGCCGATGGTGCCGCAATAGGTGGCCTGCAAGCGGGCCAGGATATCCTTAAAACGCGCCTGCTCGGGGCCGGCCAGGGAGCCGGTGTCGAACAGCTGGTCGGGATCGACCGCTGCCAGATCATGATAGGCCAGAGTCAGCTCTTCGGGGCTTTCCTGGGGATAGCGACCGAGGGGATCCAACTTGGCGACCCGGTGGCCCTGCGCCCGATAGGCTTCGATGAGTTGCAGCACGCGGACTTGCTGACGCTCGTAACTCAGGGTCTCAGCGCAGGGGATGCTGTCAGCTGCAGGGGCAGCGGGCGAAGCCGACGCCTCGTGTTGCTCTCGCAGGCGTGTTGAATCGGCGCGTGACCTATCCCGGCTAATACGGGTGCCGGGCAGATCATCGAAATACACCCGCCAGTCCGTCGGCACCTCGCTCGGGTCGCGAAGATAACTTGCATACAGACTATCCAGATAAGCACTGCTTTCGCCGAGCGCGGTGTGCCGCCAGCCGTTGGTTGGTTTGCTGGAAATGCGTTGCCCTGCCATGTTTGCCCTCATCGGTTGCGTCGGGGCGGTGCGCAATCTTTGCTAACAAGCTGCCCTTTAAGAACATTTTTTGGGCCAACCCGACCATCAAGCGCGCATACAAAACCGCTATAAATCAATAAATTAATCGAATGATTCGGTATGACTGCGCCATACCATAAACCAGGCAAGCAAGGCCGCTCCGCCTAGTAGCCAGGTCGGCCAATTGATTCCCAGCCAGCCCTTGACCTCGGCGGGCAAGGCGACCAGAAATATGCAGGCGGCCAGGCTCAAGGTAGCGGCAAAAATAGCGCCTAAATTCCGGCGATTGGCGTGCGCCAGGCTCTTGCGCAAGGCCTCGTGCTGTGCGGACTGCCACTGCACCCGGAGCTTGCCCTGCTCGATCTCTTCCAAGACCCGAAAGGCCAGTACCGGAGCTTCCGGCAGATGCTCGATCACCCGCGGGAATTGCTGGCGGACCTCACGAAACAGCCGGCGCACGCCGACCTGCTCGCTCATCCAGCGTTCCAGGAACGGCTTGGCGGTCTGCCACAGATCCAGATCGGGATAGAGCTGCCGGCCGAGGCCCTCGATATGCAGCAAGGTCTTTTGCAGCAAGACGAGCTGCGGCTGCACCGACATGTTGTAGCGCCGCGCCGTCTGGAACAACCGCAAAAGCACATGCCCGAAGGAGATTTCCTTTAAGGGCTTTTGGAAAATCGGTTCGCAGACTGTGCGGATGGCCGACTCGAACTCGTCGATGCGGGTCTCCGGGCCGACCCAGCCAGACAGCACATGCAGCTCGGCGACCCGCTTGAAATCCCGGTTGAAAAAGGCATGGAAATTCTCCGCCAGATAGCGCTGATCGGCCGGCGCCAGGGTGCCGACAATGCCGAAATCGACGGCGATATAACCGGGTTGGTTCGGCTCGGTGGTATCGACGAAGATATTGCCCGGATGCATATCGGCATGGAAAAAATTATGCGTGAACACCTGGCGGAAGAAAATCTCTACACCCAGCTCGGCCAGCCGTGCCATGTTCACCTGCCGGGCGTGCAATTCGGCGATATTACTGATCGGCACGCCATAGATGCGTTCCATGACCAGCACATCGCGGCTGGTATGCTCCCAGTGGACGGCTGGCACATACAGGGCCGGAAACTTCTCGAAATTGCGCCGGAGCTGCGCCGCATTGGCCGCCTCGCGCTCCAGATCCAGCTCATCCATGATGGTTTTCTGGTATTCGTTGACCACTTCCACAGGCCGCAGGCGCCGGCCTTCGACCCAGTAGCGCTGCGCCAGGTGGGCGACGATGAACAACAGCTCGAGATCGCTTTGAATGGTGCGCTTGATATGCGGGCGCACCACTTTGACGACTACTTGCTGGCCGTCGCGCAGCACCGCTCCATGCACCTGGGCGATAGACGCCGAAGCGATGGGGTCATCATCGAATTCCTGAAAGATGTCAGGCAATGAGGTCGCTAGACTGCGCTCGATGATCCGGCGGGCTTCACTGCTTGGAAACGACGCTACGCGATCCTGTAGCAGGGCCAACTCTTCGGCGAGGTCATCAGGCAGCAAATCCCGGCGCGTGGACAGCAATTGCCCGAACTTGACGAACATCGGCCCGAGCTCTTCCAGCGCCCGGCGGATGCGTTCGCCCCGCGGCGCCTCATGGCGCCTGAGCCAGTGCGCCGGCGACAAATACACCAAAAACCCGATTGGGCGGAACCAGGGGATGGTGAACACCAGTTCATCCAACCCATGGCGCAGCAGCACCAGGACAATCCGATTGACACGCAGCAATTGCGCCGGTCTGATCAAGACAGGATCCTCAACAGCAAGGGAATGGGCTCAGGCGGGAGTGGCCAAACCAGACCGCTAACCGGAATGATGCGCGGTCGGCAGCGCCTCGGCCAGCAAATCCAAACGCGCTTGGAGACGAGCGACGTCGTCGCGCAAGGTATCAACATCGGTCAGCCAAGCCTCGACCTCCGCCCGGGCCGGGAGAGTAGCGGTTTCATCCTGCAGATAGGCGCCCAGATCGGCTTGCCAAGCCTCCCGCCGCTGGTGCAGCCACCGGCTGCCGCGATTGAACTGCCGGCGCATGGCCGCAGCGAAGCCGTCGGTAGTCAGCCGCGCCAGCAAGGCTTCCCAGTCTAGGCCGCTAGCCTGCAGCCATTCGCCCAACTCCTGGGCGCTCCGGGTTTCGCCGCGAACACGCACGCTATCGCCTTGGATCGCCTGCTGAGGGTCGCGCAGCAAGGCGGCCATGCCCACAGGGGTCGCCTCGATTTCAGCGGTACACGGCATCTCGGCATCAAGCCAGACATAGACGCGCTCTGGCCGAGGCTGCAGCACCAAGCGCCCAGCAAAGCCCCGCAGGACAATGCCCAGGGTTTTACCGGCCAAGTGCGGGGGCAAAGGCCGGGGTTCCGGACCGAGATGCAGATAGCGGTTCAAAGCGGTTTCGATGGATTGGGCAACAAGCTCAAGCGATTTCAACGCAACGCCTCGTCGATCCGGTGCAAAGGCAGGGTTTTGGCGAACTCAGGCTCACGGATGACCACCGTGCGGGCCAGTTTGTCATGCCAGCCCTGGCATTTGCGGTCCCATAGTATCCACAAGAAACCCAGTCCCAGGGGCAAGGCTGACAGAAAGTAGCCCAAATAGCGCAACACTGCCTGCCACCAGCCGATGGCACGGCCATCCCGGGCGCGCACGACCTGACAGTCCAGCAGGGCTTTGCCAGGGGTGGCCCGCTGCCATACCCAGAAGGCCCAGGTCAGCAGCGGCGGCACGAGCATGATGATATTATCGAAGCGCCCGTAAGCCGCACCCGGCGGCCGCGGCTCGCCCAGCCAGGCCCAATAGGCCTGGCCGTAAACCAGACTGAACAGCAAAACCAGCAGGGAGCCAAACAAAATCGCATCCAGCCCCTGGGCCAGCAAGCGCCGGCCCAAGCCGGCATAATCTGGGTCGGGGGTCGCGCTCATAATCGATAGCCCCGATGCAGAGCGACGATCCCGCCCATCATGTTGAAATAATCACACTGCTCGAATCCGGCTTGCTCGAGCATGTCTTCGAGCGAATCCTGGTCCGGATGCACCCGGATGGACTCAGCCAAATACTGGTAACTCTCGGCATCCTTGGCGACAATCCGGCCCATAACCGGCAACGCGGCAAACGAATAGGCGTCGTACAAGGTCGACAGAGCCTTCAGCCGCGGCTTGGAAAACTCCAGCACCAGCAACCGTCCACCCGGTTTGAGCACACGATAAATCGAGGCCAGCGCGGCGTCCTTGTCGGTGACGTTGCGCAGGCCAAAGCCGATCGTGACGAGGTCAAAATGCCGATCGGGAAAGGGCAGATCCTCGGCATCGGCCTGCACAAAGCGCATATTTGCTACCAGGCCGCGATTAGTCAGGCGCTCGCGGCCGACATCAAGCATCGACCAGTTGATATCGCTGACCACTACTTCGCCGCTGTCGCCCGTTTTTTTCGCGAGCTGCCGGGCCAAATCCCCCGTGCCTGCCGCCAGATCCAGCACCCGTTCACCCGCGCGGATGGCGGCCACGTTGACCGTGAAGCGTTTCCACCAGCGATGCAGGCCAAACGACATCAAGTCGTTCATCAAATCATAGCGCTGGGCTACGGAGTCGAAGACCGCGTTCACTCGCTTGGTTTTTTCGGCCACCGGCACTTCGCTATAACCGAAATGCGTCACTTCATTGTCGCCATTCGTCATGGATATCCCCTTGCAATACACACTGCCTTAGCTGACTTCCTTGCGGGTATACCCCGCCTTGGCCAACCGGTCCAAGTAATCCTGCCAATACCGATCCCGGTTGATCCCCAGATCATATAAATAATCCCAGTCATAAATGCCGGTACGATGGCCATCGGAAAACACCAGCTTAACCGCGTAATGACCCATAGGCTCAATACTGTCGATATTGACCTCTTCCTTGCCGAGCTGCAGCACCTCTTGGCCCGGGCCATGCCCCCGGACTTCGGCCGAGGGCGAATTGACCCGCAGGTATTCACAGGGCAAGTTAAAGCGATGGCCATCTTCGTATGCCAATTCCAAAACCCGGGACTGCTTGTGCAACGTGATGTCGGTCGGACGTTTGCTCGCCATGATTGATCTCCCCAAAAACGGATTGCACTGGTCGGCCAGGAGCGCGCCAGGGTTTACAAAATATACCGACTGAGATCGTGGTCGGCCGCCAGATCCTGCAGATGGCTGTCGACATACGCAGCATCGATGACGAGCGTTTCACCGCTGCGCTCGGCCGCCTCGAAGGAGATTTCCTCCAGCAGTCGTTCCATCACGGTATGCAGGCGGCGCGCACCGATGTTCTCGGTCCGCTCGTTGACCTCGAAGGCGATCTGCGCCAGCTGCTGCACCGCCTCGTCGGCAAAGGTCACGGCCATGCCCTCGGTTTGCAGCAGCTCGCGGTATTGCCGGGTCAGCGAGGCATCCGGCTCGGTCAGGATGCGCACGAATTCCGGGGCCTTCAGGGCCTGCAGCTCGACCCGGATGGGCAGCCGGCCCTGCAGCTCCGGAATCAAATCCGACGGCTTGGTCACATGAAACGCGCCTGAGGCAATGAACAGGATATGGTCGGTGCGCACCATGCCGTACTTGGTATTGACCGTGCTACCTTCGACCAGCGGCAACAGGTCCCGCTGCACGCCCTCGCGCGAGACATCCGCGCTGCCGCTGCTTTCACTGCGCCCGGTGACCTTATCGATCTCGTCGACGAACACAATACCGTTTTGCTCGAGATTTTCTACCGCATGGGATTTCAGGTCTTCGTCATTGATCAGCCGCGCAGCCTCCTCCTCGGTCAACACCTTCATGGCCTCTTTGATCGGCATGCGGCGCTGCTGGGTATGCTGTGAGCCGAGATTCTGGAAAACATTCTGCAACTGGCTGGCCATCTCCTCCATACCCGGGGGCGTCATGATCTCGACCCCGGCGCTGGGGGCCTGCACCTCGACATCGATCTGCTTGTCGTCGAGCTGGCCCTCGCGCAGCTTCTTGCGAAACTTCTGGCGGGTACCCGCGCCCTGCGAGCTGCCGTCGTCGTCATAGCCACGCGGCTTGGGCAGTAGGATATCGAGAATCCGCTCCTCGGCCCGTTCCTCGGCCTCGCCGCGCACGGCCTCCATGGCCCGCGCGCGAACCATGTTCATGGAGATATCGCTCAAGTCGCGGATAATCGACTCGACATCGCGGCCCACATAGCCGACCTCGGTGAACTTGGTCGCCTCGACTTTGATGAACGGCGCCTGCGCCAGCTTAGCCAAGCGCCGGGCGATCTCGGTTTTGCCGACCCCGGTCGGGCCGATCATAAGGATATTTTTCGGGGTGACTTCAACGCGCAGCTCTTCGGATAACTGCTGACGGCGCCAGCGATTGCGCAGGGCGATCGCCACTGCCCGCTTGGCCTCAGTTTGGCCAACAATATGCTTATCGAGCTCGCTTACGATTTCACGGGGTGTCATCTGGGACATCGGTCACTCTCGGCTAAACCAACGCGCAGCGCCTTACAGCGCTTCGATGGAGAGATTGGTGTTGCTGTAGATGCAAATACCGGCGGCGATGGTCAAGGCTTGCTCGACGACATCTCGGGCCGGCAGGCTGGTGTGGTCCAGCAGCGCCTGGGCAGCTGCCTGGGCATAGCCGCTGCCGGAGCCGATCGCCACCAGATCGCCCTCGGGTTCGACCACGTCGCCGTTGCCGGTAATGATCAACAGGCCGTTGGCATCGCCAACGGCCAGCAAGGCCTCGAGCCGGCGCAGCATGCGATCGGTACGCCAATCCTTGGCTAATTCCACCGCTGCCCGGGTCAATTGACCATTATGCTGCTCCAGCTTGCCCTCGAACCGCTCGAACAAGGTAAAGGCATCTGCCGTGCCCCCGGCAAAGCCCGCCAGCACTTTGTTGTGATACAACCGCCGAACCTTGCGGGCATTCGATTTCATCACCGTATTGCCGAAGGTCACCTGGCCGTCGCCCCCGAACACGGTTTGCCCGTCCCGGCGGACGGCGAGGATGGTCGTGGCATGTGCTTGCGTAGAAATAGGCTGACTCCCTAACAAATGCAACAACGCTTATCATGCTGAGCGCACAGAATAGCATGATAAGGGTTGTCGGGTGAGGTGGTTGGCGCGACGCTTTCAGCGGCTCGTTAGCTTATATCAACGAACGAAAGTGCGCTTGTAGGATGTTGTAGATGGCTTGTTGTCCTTACTTGGTGCCGGCGAGTGGACTCGAACCACCGACCTACTGATTACGAATCAGTTGCTCTGCCAACTGAGCTACGCCGGCTAAGGATTAGTAGCGAATGGTTATGGAGCGGGTGATGGGAATCGAACCCACATCATCAGCTTGGGAAGCTGAGGTTCTACCATTGAACTACACCCGCAGTTAAGCTTTTAAGTCTATCATGAATGGCGCTATTTGCAAGGCGGGAGGCGCCTTGGCAGCTTGGATGCCGTTCAAAGTCGCACGGTTCAATAGCAACGCTAAAATAAGACCCGCTCATGCTTGTATGGTAACAGCGCAGTTGCCATGATAACGCCTGAACAATAGTGATATAGGCTGTGCATTCACACAACAACACTGGCTTGCAAATTTTTAAGGCGATGCACGTATGAACGTAACGATTTATGGATCGGGGTATGTCGGACTGGTCACCGGCGCTTGCCTGGCCCAGGTGGGGAATAATGTGCTGTGCGTGGATATCGACGCAAGCAAAATCGACCAGCTCAAACAAGGTAACTCGCCGATCTTCGAGCCCGGACTCGATCAAATTCTCACCACAAACCTTGCCAAGCATCGGCTGCGCTTTACCACCGATCCTGGTGAGGGCGTGCGGCATGGCTTGTTTCAATTCATCGCGGTCGGCACCCCCGCCGATGAGGACGGCTCGGCGGACTTGAGCCATGTGCTCGCTGTCGCCCGCAGTATCGGTCAGCATCTCGAAGATTTTCGGGTGGTAGTCAACAAGTCCACTGTGCCGGTGGGTACCGCCGAGCGCGTCCGCCAGGCGATTCAGGAGACCTTACAAGCCCGCGAGGCCGACATCCGCTTTGAAGTCGCTTCCAATCCAGAGTTTCTCAAGGAAGGCGCGGCCATCGAAGACTTCATGAAACCCGATCGCATTATCGTTGGCTGCGATGACCCGGAAACCAGTAAGCTCATGCAGCAATTGTACGCCCCATTCAATCGTAATCGTGACCGCCTGATCAGTATGGATACCCGCTCGGCTGAACTCACCAAATACGCCGCCAATGCCATGCTGGCTACCAAGATCAGCTACATGAACGAGCTCGCCAATTTGGCGGAGCGGCTCGGCGCCGACATCGAGCGAGTTCGCATCGGTATCGGTTCAGATCCCCGCATCGGCTACCATTTCATCTATCCTGGCTGCGGCTACGGCGGCTCCTGTTTCCCAAAAGATGTGCAAGCCTTGGAACGCATGGCCCGCGGCGTCGATTATCAGGCGCCCATTCTGACAGCCGTCGAGCAAGTCAATAACCTACAAAAGCAGCGCCTTTTCGAAAAGCTTGCCTATCATTTTGGCGGCGAACTTGCCGGCAAGCGCGTCGCCTTGTGGGGGTTGGCCTTCAAGCCGAACACCGATGACATGCGTGCAGCCTCCAGCCGCACCTTCATGGAACAGCTCTGGGCCGCGGGCGCCTCGGTGCAGGCTTATGATCCGGTTGCCATGGGCGAATGTCGGCGCATCTATGGGGAACGCGCCGATCTGCGGCTTGTCGACAGCCCTGAAGCGACCCTGAACGAGGCCGATGCCTTGGTCATCGTGACCGAATGGAACGAATTCCGCAGTCCCGATTTCGATTTCATTCGGGCGCAGCTGAACTTCCCGGTTATCGTCGATGGCCGCAACCTGTTCGACCCGGAATGGATGGCCGAGCAAGGCTTTCATTACTACGCGATCGGCCGGGGCGCGTTGCCCCCGCAAACCCCGTAAGCCGAAGCGCAGCCGATGGCCGAAATAATGGCCGAAATAGTGGTGCAAGCAGGGCAAACATCCACTGCCAGCAATGTAGCTCAGCCTGACGATCCAGACCGAGCACCATTGTTTGCCCAGGCGCTGGAGCAATACTACCCTGCCCTGATCCGGGGTGATCTGGCCGCCTGCCAGACCATTGTCCAAGTGACCTTGGCGAGCGGCGTGTCGGTCTTCGAGCTGTACCAGCACCTGCTGCAGCCGGCCTTGTATCGGGTAGGAGAGGGCTGGGCCCGGAATCATTTGTCGGTCGCCACCGAGCACATGGCAACGGCAATCACCGAGAGCTTGCTCAACGAGTTCTACCCCCGCTTGATCCAGGCCAATCGCACCGGCCGCACGGCCGTGTTGACCCCCACTCTGGATGAGCTGCATCAAGTAGGGGTCAAAATGGCCGCAGATGTATTTGAATACCATGGCTGGGATAGTGTGGTCCTAGGCGCGGGCACCGATCTGGACACCCTGCTGCAAACCCTGACAAGCCGGCAACCGGCGGTTGTCGGCATCTCGTTCACCATCGGCTTTCATGCCCCGGCCCTACAACAGATGCTGGTCCGGATTCGGCAGGATTTCCCCGGCTTGCCGATCTGGCTCGGGGGGCAAGGTCT
The DNA here is from genome assembly GCA_964345605.1 of uncultured Ectothiorhodospiraceae bacterium. Classification (GTDB taxonomy): domain Bacteria; phylum Pseudomonadota; class Gammaproteobacteria; order CAYFSA01; family CAYFSA01; genus CAYFSA01. The sequence goes on along the minus strand of CAYFSA010000053.1, from coordinate 6,134 downwards.
CGCTACCAACACCCTCGAGCTGGAGCGCATAGTTACCGGAGTGCGCTATATTCGCTCCTTGAACGAGCTCGATGGGCTCCTGCACTATTACGACAGCGAACCGCTTGCCTACTAGCACTCCGCAACTGATCGAGTACTGCTGATGCCCGTGCCGACCTGGATCAATACCCTGTTCGGGCAGCCCATCACGGCGGTGCAGGACCAAAGCATGGCCCTGGTCATCGGTGTGTTTGCCGTGGAGGGCACAGCGCATTATCTGAACCGGGGCATGCGTCTTTATCTCGGCGGCGAAACACCCGCGCGGCCCCGCCATGCCTATTTCGTCAATCCCCCGTTTAACGAGCTCAGGCGCTGGCAAAACGACGGTCTGATTTTCGAGGGCATTCTCACCCTCGGGAACGGCCTGCAGGAATCCCGCAGCCTGCGCAGTCATATCTGGCGACAAGCCGACTATTTGCTGGTGGTCGGGGAATTGGATGTACTCGAACTCGATCAGCTCAATACGGCCTTGTCGCGCACCAATCAGCAAATTAATAATCTGCAGCGCGAACTTCTGAAAAAAAACCACGATCTGGAAAACGCCCTGCAGGAATTACGTGATACCCAGGCCATGCTTATCCACGCCGAACGCATGAACGCCCTCGGCCAATTGGTGGCAGGCGTAGCCCATGAGATCAACAACCCCCTTGGTTTCATCATCGCCAATATACATAGCCTGAAGGAGCAGAACAGCGACTTATTGGCGGCTTACAAGGCCGTGGAAGCGCAGCTTGAGAGCTGTGGCCAAGCCGCTAGCCTGCAGCGAATCCGCAGCGAGCACGACCTCGAATTTATCCAAACAGACCTGGAGGAATTGATCGATTCCTGCCAAGATGGCTTGGGCCGCATCCAGGATATCGTCGCCAAGCTACGCCAATTCTCGCGCTTGCACGCTGCCGAGCGCGACATCATCGACGTAGCAGAGAACCTGAACAATACCTTGGCTTTGGCCAAGCCCCAAATTCGGGAGAAGTCGATCGAAGTCGAGCTGGCCCTGGCGGGTCTGCCCGCTATCGAATGCTATCCAGCCGAGCTCAATCAAGTGTTCATGAATCTTATCGTTAACGCCACGCAAGCCATGCAGCAAGGCGGCAAGCTGACCATCAGCGGCGAACGGCTCACTGGCGAGCGCATCGAGCTGCGTTTTGCCGATAGCGGGCACGGTATCCCTGCGCAGGCGATTGACCGCATCTTCGAGCCCTTCTATACCACTAAGCCGGCGGGCAGCAATACCGGTCTGGGCCTGGCCATCAGCCAAAAAATCATCGAGGAGCACCACGGCGGCCAGATAGAGGTTACCTCGACGCCCGATCAGGGCACTACGTTTATCCTGCGCCTGCCCGTAGCCCAGCAAGAGTAGTCGCATGTCAGCGCCCTCGCGATCCACCAAGCCAACCTGGCCGCCACTGCTCGAGCCGATGCTCGACCAGCTCGAGATGGGCATGGCCATTCTCGATTCCATCGGGCGGGTGCGCCGCTGCAATGCTACCCTGGCGGCTTGGCTGGCCCACCAGGCCAGTGAGCAGCAACCGGTTTGGAAACTGCTCGGGCGCAACGGCGGACAGGCCATGCAAACGGCCCTGCAGCAGTTGCAACACCCTGACGCCCAGCCGGCCAACTTGGTCCTGACCCTGCCTGGCGCCGAAGTCCGTGACACCACCTTCGACGCGGTTTTAAGCCCGTTACCGGGGGCTACCGAGCACGCTGATCCCGATTTCTGCTGGCTACTGCAGGGCCGCCGCGAGGATCTGACCGAAGCCGCCCGACTCCAAGCCGAGCGGGCTCGCTTGAGCCGCGTCGTCGACAACATTCCTTATGGCATCATGGAAATCGATCGGGACGGCTCGATCTGTTTCGGCAACCGCGCTCTGCATCGGATTTTCGGCTATGAGGAAGGTGAGCTGCATGGTGAAGGGGTATGGCTGATCCTGGAAGACGAGGCGGAAAAGCGTCGTTTTTCGCACGAGCTTATTCATATCCTCAGCGCCGAGCCCGAACCCGAGCCGCTGTTCACCCGCGGCCTGCAAAAGGATGGCTACAGTCTGTTGCTGCGGATCGACTGGACCTATCTGCGGGGGTTGGATGGCGATGTCAACGGTTTGTTGACTGTGGTCACCGACATCACTCGGCAACAGGCCGAGGAAGAGGAACGGGAACGGCTGCGGCGCGAGCTGCAACAGGCGCAAAAAATGGAAGCCCTTGGCCAGCTTACTGGCGGCATTGCCCACGATTTCAATAACATGCTGGCCGGCATCATGGGTTATGCCGAGCTCACCCTGGAAAACCTGGAACGCGTCCCCGCCGAAACCTTGCGGCGCTATCTCGAGGAAGTGCTGCGCTCCAGCAATCGGGCCCGCGAATTGGTCGCCCAGATGCTGTTATTCAGTCGCAGCGGCAGCATGACCGCGCAGCCCCTGGCGCTCGCGCCGTTAACCAAGGAAGTCACGAAAATGCTGAAGGCGCTGCTGCCCTCTTCCATTGAATTGCAAACCCGGATCACGCCGGATTTGCCCAATGTGATGGTCGAGGCAATTCAGGTCCACCAGGCGCTGATCAATCTGTGCGTAAATGCCCGCGATGCCATGGAAGGCCGCGGCACGATCGAAATCACCCTGCGCTGGGCGCGCAACCTCGATAGCGAATGTCATGCCACCCATCGGCCGATCAAAGGCGACTGGATCGAACTGGCTGTCAGCGATACCGGCTGCGGCATTGATCCGCTGGTTCTTACGCATATTTTCGAACCATTTTTTACCACCAAATCCTCCGGCAAGGGCACCGGTATGGGGCTGGCGGTGGTGCATACCATTGTCGAGCAGCATGACGCCCGGGTATTGGTGGAAAGCGAGGCCAAACGGGGCACGCGCTTTCGCCTGCTGTTCCAGCCGCACACCGGCACCGCCGAGGCGTTACAACCGAGCACCGAGGAAACGCCGCTTATCGAGTCGCAACAGTATGGGTATCACATCCTCGTGGTCGACGATGAACAGGCGGTCGCCGGCTTTCTGCGCGAGCTGTTGCGCAATCAAGGCTATTGGGTCACGGTCCAGCACGACGGGCTGAGCGCATACACCCTCTTGGAGCGCGGCGAAGATTTGCCCGATCTGATTATCACCGATCAAACCATGCCAGGTTTGACCGGCGTGGAACTGATTCGCGCCGCCCGCAAGCTAGGCCTGGACATGCCGGTCATTCTGTGCACCGGCTACAGTGAATACGCCGACGAGGCCACCGCCCTCTCGGCCGGTGCGCAAGAATTCATCCTCAAGCCGGTGGATTCGCGTTCCTTACTGCAATCGGTAGCCAATCTCCTGGCCCGTAACCAACCAGCGGCGCGTTCTGCAACCTAACGAAATCGACTCAACCAGACAGTAACCGCGTTATGAGTGAGCAAGATTATTCCATGGTCCGCGGCCAGGTGCTCATCGTCGACGACGAGCCCGAAGTCTTGAACAGTTTGCGGCGCACCCTGCGGCGGGATTTCGACGTCTTCACCGCCGGCAATGCCGAAGAAGGCTTTGCTGTCCTGCGCAACCACCCCATTCAGGTCATTATCTCTGATCAGCGCATGCCGGATGTCAGCGGCGCCTCGTTTTTGGCCCATATTCGTGAGGCCTATCCCGATGCCATCCGCATGTTAATCACCGGCTATACCGATATGGACGCCTTAGTTGAAGCGGTCAATCAAGGGCAGATTCATCGCTATCTCACAAAACCCTGGGACCCGGAAGAAGTTCGGCAATATGTCATCGACGCCTACGATCGCTATCGCGGCATCGTGCGCAACCATCGACTCTCCAAAAACCTGGCCGAGCGCAACGAACAGCTCAACGACGAATTGGAGCGTTATCGCCAGGGGCACGCCGGCTGCATCGCCGAACTCGGCTTGATGACCGAGCGCCAAAAAGTCCTGCGTGACCTTTTCAATGACGCCATTATCATTTTGGACGATGACGGCCTGATTCTGGATTTCAACGCCCCTGCCGAACGCTTGCTCGCGCGCACCGCCCGCAACCGGCTGAGCCAGTCCTTCGTGCTCGCCCTGCCCTATCCGCTGAACGAACGCCTTTGGCACCATATCAAGGAAGCCAGCACCACGCCCTTGCAGCTCGACCTGCCTTTGCAATCCGGTGGCAGCATGCCGGTTGAAGTGCAAGCCCGCACCGTCGTCCCGGCCAACGACAGCAGCCCTGAGCTGATCGTGTGCATCCGGGATATTTCGGCGCAGCGGGACCGGGATTTGAACGAACTGCTGACAGGGCATCTCTTCGACTGCGGCGACATTCCGCGCCTGCTCGTCGACTTGGCCGGGCATATCCGCCGCGCCAACGCCGCCAGCACGACGCTGTTAGGCTACACGCAGCAGGATTTACTCGGCCATCCCCTGCGCCGGCTGGACACAAGCGCCACACCCAGCGGCAATGACTCGCCCTTGAGCCAAGCCAGCAGCACCGGCCAATGGCAGGGTGAGATGCACCTGCGCCGCAAACAAGGCGGCAGCCATGCCTGCACGGTCCGTATCGATTACCTGAACGGCAGCTCGGCCAGACCCGGGTTCCTAGTGGAAATTACCGCCGACAGCACCAATTAGCTCAATGTAGGGTGGGCCGTAAGGCGGACCGTAAGGTGGGCCATAGGGCGGGCTTCAGCCCGCCCCCTCTGCGTTTAACCGCAGCACTGCAGATCGGTTGAAACCAACCCCACCCGGCCAATTCAGCCGCAACAATCTTATCCATGCATGCAACGCGGGCGTGCTTATGGCAACCTATAGGCAGAATTCTACCTAGTAAACCCCGAACCTTGTTGAGTAACAAAACCACGATGACGCAAACCGCCGACGAGTCGAAACTGATTGCCCAGCGCCGTGATAAGCTGACCGCCCTGCGCACCGAAGGTAACGCCTTCCCCAACGATTTCCGCCGCGACAGCTTGGCCGCCGAGCTCCATCGCGCCCATGACGACACCCCGCCCGAGCAGCTCGACGATGCTGCCATCCCGGTCCGCGTGGCGGGGCGTCTCATGGCCAAGCGGGTCATGGGCAAGGTGAGCTTTGCGCAATTACAGGACATGTCCGGGCGGATACAGCTTTATGTCGCGCGCGATGATCTCGGCGAGGACACTTATAAGGCTTTCAAGGGCTGGGATGTGGGGGATATCCTCGGCGCCGAGGGGACCCTGTTCAAGACCAAGACCGGTGAGCTGTCGGTCAAGCTCAGCGGTCTGTACCTGCTGACCAAATCACTGCGGCCCCTGCCGGAGAAATGGCATGGCCTTGCGGATCAGGAGCAGCGGTATCGCCAGCGTTATGTCGATTTGACCATGAACGATGCGGTGCGCGACACCTTCCGACTGCGCAGTCAGGCGATTATCTTCATTCGTAATTTTCTGGTCGAGCGCGGCTTTCTGGAAGTCGAAACACCCATGATGCAGCCTATCCCCGGCGGCGCCACAGCCCGGCCGTTCATAACCCATCACAATGCCTTGGATATGCCGCTATATTTACGGGTCGCGCCGGAGCTGTATCTCAAGCGCCTCGTGGTCGGCGGTTTCGAGCGCGTCTTCGAAATCAATCGCAATTTCCGCAATGAGGGTTTGTCGACTCGGCACAATCCCGAATTCACCATGCTGGAGCTGTACGAAGCCTATCGTGATTATCAGGATCTCATGGACTTGACCGAAACCCTGCTGCGCGAGTTGGTACAGGCTGTGCTGGGTACGACCACCGTCGAGTATCAGGGCCAAACTTATGATTTTGCCCAGCCTTTTAACCGCATGACCGTGCTCGAGGCGATTCTCAACTTCAATCCCGAGCTCCAGCACGCGGATTTGCAAGACCATGCGAGGCTGCGCGGCATTGCCGAGCGCTTGCAGATTGCTTGTCAGGCGGATTGGGGGCTAGGGCGGCTGCAAATGGCCGTCTTCGAGGCCACCGCCGAACACCGCTTAACCGATCCGACCTTCATCACGGCTTACCCGACTGACGTTTCGCCGCTCGCCCGGCGCAATGATCACGATCCCAGCGTCACCGATCGCTTCGAGCTGATCGTGGGCGGACGCGAAATTGCCAACGGCTTTTCCGAGCTCAATGACCCCGA
>CAYFSA010000052.1:0-19343 GCA_964345605.1 uncultured Ectothiorhodospiraceae bacterium | reverse complement strand
ATTCGCGAAGGTGGGCGCACCGTCGGTGCCGGCATCGTCGCGAAAATTCTGGAGTAAATACCGTTTAGGTATTTGCAGCTGTTAGTCCGGCGCAGGTATCGGCAGTGCCCTGAACTGTTTCGAGTCCGAAAAGCCGGAATAACCTCCCTGGTCGGTGGCTGGCTCGCCGACACCAGCTTTTGACTCGTTCTGCTGCAAGGGGGTGGTTCTGCCACCCTCTTCGGTTTTGTTTATTTGCTACAGCGAAGGTAAATGCCCGATGGCAACCCGCCAAAGAATACGGATCAGGCTCAAAGCATTCGATCATAAATTGATCGATCGTTCGGCAAGCGAAATCGTCGAGACAGCTAAGCGGACTGGAGCGCGAGTTAAGGGGCCAATTCCCCTGCCGAATCGCACCGAGCGCTATACCTTGTTGATTTCGCCGCATGTCAACAAGGATGCGCGTGACCAATATGAAATTCGAACCCATAAGCGGTTAATGGATATTGTCGATCCAACCGACAAGACAGTGGATGCATTAATGAAGCTTGATTTGGCGGCGGGTGTCGATGTGCAGATAAAGCTTAACTAATTTAATCGGCTGTGATACACTGTTTGGCTTATTGTTTTGAATGCCTTAGACGGGCAAATCAAGTCGTCTTGATGGTATCACCGTGGTAACTGTGAGCGTAAAGCAATGTTTGATGGGGTAGTGGGTCGCAAACTGGGGATGACACGGCATTTTGCCGAAAACGGCCAAGCCGTGCCGGTGACCGTGCTTGAGGTTCAGCAGAATCGTGTGACGCAAATTAAAACGCCGGCAACCGATGGTTATACTGCTGTACAGGTGACCACGGGGGCACAGAAAGCCTCGCGGTTGACACGGCCGGTGGCAGGTCACTACCAGCGCGCTGGCGTTGAAGCGGGCCGTGGCCTTTGGGAATTCCGGGTGGCGGGCGAGACCGCCACTGAGACGCAATTGGCGAGCGAGCGCGGTCTCGATAAATTCGAGGTCGGTGCCAAGGTTGATGTGAGCGCGGTCAGCAAAGGCAAAGGCTTTGCGGGGACTATTAAGCGTCATAACTTTAGTGGCAGCGATCGCTCGCATGGCAATTCCAAGGCGCATCGTAAACCTGGTTCGATTGGTCAATGTCAGGATCCCGGGCGCGTATTCAAAGGCAAAAAAATGGCCGGTCAGCTCGGTAACACCCGCGTGACTACGCAAAATCTGGAAGTTGTGCGGGTCGATCAAGACCGCGGCGTGCTGTTGCTGAAAGGAGCCGTTCCTGGGCCTAAAGGCAGCGACGTGATGGTGGCGCCGGCCGTCAAGGCAAGCAAGAAGGGAGGATAAGCGATGGAAATGGTTGTTCAGGATACCGGCGCGACCTTGGCGGTGTCAGAGCGTTGCTTCGGTCGGCCCATGAATGAATCGCTGGTGCATCAGGCGGTTGTGTCTTATTTGGCTAATGGCCGTGCTGGCTCGAAAGCTCAAAAGTCGCGTGCTGAGGTCAGTGGAGGCGGCGCCAAGCCGTGGCGGCAGAAAGGCACCGGCCGGGCTCGTTCGGGAACTTCCCGCAGTCCGATCTGGCGGGGCGGGGGTGTCACCTTCGCGGCCAAGCCGCGCTCGCATAGCGTGAAAATGAATAAAAAAATGTTTCGTGCCGCACTGGCAACCATTCTTTCCGAGCTGTATCAGCAGGATCGCTTGCGGGTGGTGGAAACTTTAAGCGTTGCTGAGCCGAAGACTCGGCTGGCCACGCAGTTGCTGGCGCCCTATAAAACTAGCCGAACACTGGTTGTACTGGATCGGGATGATTCAGCCATGATGTTAGCCGCACGCAATATTCCGTGGGTTCATGTGGTGACGGCGGGGCATGTTGATCCGGTGTCGCTGGTGGGTGCCGAGCAAGTAGTGGCGACAGTGGCGGCAGTCAAGCAATTAGAGGAGCGGTTTCAATGAACAAGGAAAGGCTGATGCAAGTGCTGCTCAGTCCTGTGGTCTCCGAAAAATCGACCACGGCCGCCGATGCAGCCAATCAACACGTGTTTAAGGTGCTGCGCAACGCCAATAAGCAGGAAATCGCAGCGGCTGTCGAGTTACTGTTCGAGGTAAAGGTGGCCGCAGTGCGCACGGTGAATGTCAAAGGTAAGCAAAAACGATTCGGCCGGTCGCTCGGCAAGCGTAGTGATTGGAAAAAAGCTTATGTCGCCTTGCAACCGGGGTATGACATCGAGCTCGGTGCGGGCGAGGCCTAGAGGACTATCATGGCAGTCGAAAAAAGCAAACCAACTTCGCCAAGCCGCCGCGGACTGATTCAGGTCAAGACGCCCGGGTTGCATAAAGGGCGCCCGCAGCGCGGTTTGGTTGGCACGGCAAAGAAGTCAGGCGGCCGCAATAACCAGGGCCGGATTACCGTTCGGCATATCGGCGGCGGGCACAAACGCCAGTATCGTATTATCGATTTTCGACGCGATAAGGATGGTGTGCCGGCACGGGTCGAGCGACTTGAATACGATCCGAATCGTACCTCGCATATCGCCTTATTGCTTTATGCAGATGGTGAGCGTCGTTATATTATCGCGCCCCGTCATGTGAATGCCGGCGACAAAATCGAGTCCGGTGTCCACGTGCCGATCAAGCCTGGCAATGCGCTGCCGTTACGCAATATCCCGGTTGGTACCACAGTGCATTGTATTGAGCTGCGGCCGAAAAAGGGGGCACAGCTCGCCCGCAGTGCCGGCGCAGCTGCGCAACTGGTGGCACGGGAAGGCAGTTACGCCACGCTGAGGCTGCGTTCGGGTGAGATGCGTAAAGTCGGCGTGGAGTGTCGGGCTACAGTGGGTGAGGTTGGTCACCAGGAGCACAGTTTGGAAAAGCTCGGCAAAGCCGGCGCAACGCGGCGGCGCGGCCGCCGGCCGACCGTGCGCGGGGTGGTCATGAATCCGGTAGACCACCCGCATGGTGGCGGCGAAGGGCGGACCTCGGGTGGGCGGCATCCCGTCACCCCGTGGGGTGTGCCGACTAAAGGGTACAAGACCCGCCGGCAAAAACGAACTGACCACCTGGTTGTCCGTCGCCGTACTCGTAATTAATGGAGATTAGAGAGCTATGCCGCGATCATTAAAAAAAGGCCCATTTGTCGACCATCATCTGGCGAAGCATGTGGCCGTGGCGCAGCAAAACAAGGTCAAAAAGCCGATCAAGACATGGTCCCGACGGTCGATGATCACCCCCGATATGGTCGGTTTAACGATTGCGGTCCATAACGGGCGGGCCCATGTGCCGGTGCTGATTAATGAGCACATGGTGGGCCACAAGCTAGGTGAGTTTGCTGCAACGCGGACGTTCAAGGGGCATGCGGCAGACAAAAAAGCGCGCAAGAGATAGCAGACATGATGGTGACAGCAAAATTAAGGTTTGCCCGGATTTCGCCCCAAAAATGTCGCTTGGTGGCCGATCAGATTCGCGGCATGCGAGTTGAGCAGGCGAGTCAATTGTTGACCTTCAACCAAAAGAAGGCGGCGGCAATCGTCAAAAAGGTTTTGGATTCGGCTGTGGCCAATGCCGAGCATAATAACGGTGCTGATGTGGACGAACTGGTGGTTGCGCGTATTCAGGTTGACGAGGGACCGACGATGAAGCGGGTGCGGGCACGTGCCAAAGGCCGGGCCAACCGGATTCTCAAACGCATGAGCCATGTCACGGTTGGTGTGAGCGATGGGGGAGACGTGTAAGTTATGGGTCAGAAAGTACATCCGACCGGTTTTCGCCTCGGTGTGGCTTCGAGCTGGACTTCGACCTGGTACGCCGAAGGTCAGGATTATGCCAAGTATTTGAATGAAGATATTGAGATTCGCCAGTTTTTGCGGCAGCGCCTGCAGCAGGCCTCGGTCGGCCGGGTTGAGATTGCCAGGCCTGCCCGGGCAGCCCAGGTGACCATCCACACTGCTCGGCCGGGGATCGTCATTGGCAAGAAAGGTCAAGATGTTGAGGCCTTGCGCAAAGAATTAGCTGGGCGCATGGGGCTGGATCGCAACAATGTGAAAATCAATATCGAAGAAATCCGTAAACCCGAGATCGACGCGCTGCTGGTGGCCGAAGGTGTTGCGCAGCAGTTGGAAAAGCGCATTATGTTCCGCCGGGCGATGAAACGTGCTGTCGCCAATGCCATGCGCTTGGGTGCGCTAGGGGTACGCATTAATGTCGCCGGACGTCTGAATGGCGCGGAAATCGCGCGCTCGGAATGGTATCGGGAAGGTCGTGTGCCGTTGCATACCTTGCGGGCTGATATTGATTACGGGTTTGCTGAAGCGCAGACAACCTATGGAATCTTGGGCGTCAAGGTCTGGATCTTCAAAGGTGAGGTGTTCGACCTGGATACACCCAAGGAAACGGTTAAAGAAACCAAGCTGGCATAAACGAAGCCCGGAGGGAGCAGCATGTTACAACCGAAGCGAACCAAGTTCCGAAAACAGGCCAAGGGAAAAAACCGTGGCATGGCTCACGTCGCTAACAAAGTGAGTTTTGGTGAATACGGGCTGAAAGTGGTCGAACGGGGCCGAATTACCGCGCGGCAAATCGAATCCGGCCGGCGTGCCATCAATCGTCACGTCAAACGCGGCGGTAAGATTTGGATTCGTATTTTCCCAGATGTCCCGGTGACCACCAAACCTTTGGAGGTTCGCATGGGCAAAGGCAAAGGCAATGTTGAATATTGGGTGGCCAAAGTCCAGCCCGGTCGGGTCGTGTACGAAATCGAAGGCGTATCCGAGGATGTGGCGCGGGAAGCGCTGCGGCGTGCCAGTGCGAAACTGCCTATGAAAACGCTATTTGTCGAAAGGCAAGCGATGTGATGGGACTGCGGTGATGATGGCGAAAGAATACAGGCAAAAAACTGAGCAAGAGCTAGGCGATGAGCTGCTGGCACTGCGGCGAGAGCAGTTCAATTTGCGCATGCAGAATGGCACCGGCCAGGCTGCCAGGCCGGATCGGTTTGGCAAGATTCGGCGTGAGATCGCCCGAATCAAAACCGTTATGAATGAAAGGAAACGCGGAGTCGAGCATGTCTGAGGAAAAAAGGCAGCGGAAAGTTGTCGGGCGGGTCGTCAGTAATCGCATGGATAAAACCGCGACTGTTGTTATTGAGCGGATGGTCTCGCATCCTTTGTACAAAAAATATGTGCGGCGTTCGACCAAGATTCATGTCCATGACGAAGACAATGTCTGCCGTGTCGGTGACTGGGTCAGTATCAAGGAATGCCGGCCATTATCCAAGACAAAGTCCTGGGCGCTGGTGGAAATACTGGAGCGGCCGTCAGGCTGATGAAACGCGGATGGTTAAGTTGATAACAGGGGGCGGGGCGCGCCAATGATTCAGACAGAAACCGAGCTCTATGTTGCCGATAACAGCGGGGCGCGGAAAATACAGTGCATCAAGGTTCTGGGCGGTTCGCACCGGCGTTATGCGGGCGTGGCTGATGTGATCAAGGTCAGCGTTAAAGAAGCGATTCCCCGCGGCCGCGTCAAGAAAGGCGAGGTTTACAAAGCCGTTGTTGTGCGCACCGCGCATGGTGTGCGCCGGCCTGACGGCACCGTGGTGCGGTTCGATCGCAATGCCGCAGTGTTGCTGAACAATCAGGAAGCACCGATTGGCACACGCATTTTCGGCCCGGTGACGCGCGAGCTCAGAACGGAAAAATTCATGAAAATTATTTCCCTGGCGCCTGAAGTTTTATGAGCGTGTGAGGCAGCGATGCAAAAGATTCGCAGAAATGATGAGGTTGTAATTATTGCCGGTAGAGATCGCGGGCGTCGCGGACGCGTGCTGAAAGTACTCGGCAATGATCGGGTGTACGTGCAAGGTTGCAATCTCGTCAAAAAACATACCAAGCCTAATCCGATGCAGGGCAGTCAAGGCGGTATCGTCGAGAAAGAAGCGTCACTGCATGTTTCCAACGTGATGCTGTACAACCCTGAAACGGGTAAGCCGTCGCGGGTGGGTTTTCGCATTTTGGCGGATGGCAAAAAGGTTAGGTATTTCAAAAATACTGGCGAGGTTGTCGATAGGTGAGGAAGTGCCATGGCACGTTTGTTTGATCATTACAAAACAGTCGTGCGACCGCGGCTGCAGGAAAAGTTTAACTACCGGAACGTGATGCAGATTCCCACGATCACCAAGATCACGCTGAATATGGGCTTGGGTGAAGCCGTTGGGGATAAGAAAGTTTTGGATAATGCCATGGCCGACATGGCGACGATTGCCGGGCAAAAACCCGTCGTTACCAAGGCGCGCAAGTCCATTGCAGGATTCAAAATTCGCGAGGGGTATCCGATCGGCTGCAAAGTAACGCTGCGCCGGAGTCGCGCCTACGAGTTCCTCGATCGGCTGATCAATATTGCGATGCCGCGTGTTCGCGATTTTCGGGGCATCTCACCCAAGGGGTTCGACGGCCAGGGCAATTACAACATGGGGATCAAGGAGCAGATCATTTTCCCTGAGGTCGATTATGACAAGGTCGACACCCTGCGGGGTATGAATATCACCGTAACGACAACCGCGACTTCGGATGAGGAAGCCCGGGCGTTGCTGGACGGGTTCGGTTTCCCGTTTCGAAGTTAAAGAGGCGTTTGAGATGGCCAAAAAAAGCATGGTACAGCGGGAAGTCAAGCGCGCCAAATTGGCGGCCAAATATGCGAATAAACGGGCTGAGCTGCGCTCGATTATGGCGGATCAAAATGTCGATATTGACGATAAGATTGCGGCTGCCGAGCGCCTGCAAAAACTGCCTCGGGATTCGAGTCCCGTGCGCCGGCGCAATCGCTGCTATATGACGGGGCGGCCTCACGGTTATTATCGACGGTTTGGTTTGGCACGTAATAAGTTGCGTGAAGCGGCAATGCGCGGCGATATTCCCGGCTTGGTCAAGTCGAGCTGGTAAAGGGAGAGAGCGATCATGAGTATGCATGACCCGATTTCCGATTTCTTGACGCGGATTCGGAACGCGAGTACCGCCCGCAAACAGCGGGTTGCCATGCCTTCATCGAAGGCGAAAGCTGCAATTGCGGCGGTGCTGCGTGACGAAGGCTATATCAAGGATTATTGGGTTGAAGGTGACACGGCCAAGCCAACTTTGGTTATCGAACTCAAGTATTTCCAGAATCATCCTGTAATTGAAAAGCTTCAGCGTGTGAGCCGGCCTGGATTGCGGATTTATCGGGGTGTCGGTGAGTTGCCGAAAGTCTGGGGCGGTCTAGGTGTCTCGATTATCTCGACTTCGCGCGGTGTGATGAGTGACGTGCAGGCGCGTGCGGCCGGTCACGGTGGCGAGGTCCTGTGTACGGTAGCGTAGGAGGAATGGATTATGTCTCGGGTTGGTAAACAACCTGTCACGATTCCGTCGGGCGTCGAAGTCGTTCTCAATGACAGAACACTCCGGGTCAAAGGGCGCAATGAAGCGCTCGAGACGGTCATCAATGACAATGTGATCGTTGAGCAAGAAGACAGTCGGCTGGTGTTTTCGCCGAGCGGCGGCGATGTGGCTTATTGGCCGATCGTCGGGACAATGCGCTCTGTGGTCAGCAATATGGTCCATGGGGTCTCGACAGGGTTCGAGAAACGCTTGAATCTCGTGGGCGTGGGTTATCGCGCCCAGCTTAAAGGCCAGACGCTGAATCTGGCATTGGGCTTTTCGCACCCCATCGATTATCCGATACCTGCTGCGCTGAGCGTGGAAACACCGAGTCAGACCGAAATTGTGATTCGCGGTGCGGATAAACAATTGGTGGGTCAGGTAGCGGCTGAAATCAGGCGCTTTCGTCCTCCCGAACCCTATAAAGGCAAGGGGGTGAAGTATGCCGATGAGCAGATTATTCGTAAGGAAGCTAAGAAAAAGTAGGGTACTGACGTGATTGATAAAAAGACAGCGCGGCTCAGACGTGCCAAAAAAGCACGGCGGAAAATTCGCGAGCTCGCGGTGCATCGTTTATCGGTGCATCGGACGCCGCGGCATATGTATGCACAGATTCTAGCCCCCAATGGCAAGGCGACTGTCGTGGCAGCCTCGACCGTGGAGCCGGCCATCAAGTCTGAAGTGGCTGGCACGGGCAATGTGACGGCTGCCGGTATCGTCGGTAAAACGGTGGCTCAACGGGCGCGTGACAAGGGCATCGATAAGGTGGCTTTCGATCGCTCCGGCTTTAAATACCATGGACGTATCAAAGCCTTGGCGGATGCGGCGCGGGAAGCGGGTCTGAAATTATAGGGTTGCAAAATGGCGAGTGGTGGCAGCGGAAGTACACAAGGTGGCGCAGACGGCCTCCAAGAAAAACTGGTAGCAGTCAACCGGGTGGCTAAGACGGTGAAAGGCGGACGGCAGTTCGCCTTTACCGCACTGACGGTGGTTGGTGATGGCAACGGCAAAGTAGGCTTTGGCTACGGTAAAGCCAAAGAAGTGCCACTGGCTATCCAGAAAGCAATGGAAAAAGCGCGGCAAACCATGATTGAAGTCCCCTTACGGGAAGGTACGCTGTATTACCCGATCGAGGGTCGCCATGGTGCCGGGCATATTTACATGCAGCCCGCCTCCGAGGGAACCGGTATCATTGCCGGGGGTGCGATGCGTGCTGTATTCGAGGTACTCGGGGTGCATAACGTGCTGGCCAAAAGTATGGGCTCGCAAAATCCGATCAATGTTGTCCGGGCTACGCTGTCGGGCCTGGCTGCTATGCGCTCACCGGAGCGGGTGGCGCAAAAGCGCGGCAAGACGGTGGAGGAAATACTTGGAGTGAGTTATGCCGGAAGTTAAGCAGGTACGGCTGACCTTGATCAAAAGCTTGAATGGGCGCCTCAAGCGGCACCAGGCGTGCGCACGCGGGTTGGGTATTCGGCGCATGCATCAAACCGTCGAGGTGGCCGATACGCCAGAGAATCGCGGGATGATCAATCGGATTCATTATTTGCTTCGGGTAGAGGAGGCGTGAAGACATGCGCTTAAATAGCCTCTCGCCAGCAGCCGGGAGCCGGCCGGCTGGCAAACGCGTTGGCCGCGGCATCGGCAGCGGCTTGGGCAAGACCTGCGGGCGTGGCCACAAGGGCCAGCATTCGCGCGCTGGCGGTTATCACAAGACCGGCTTCGAGGGCGGTCAAATGCCGGTGCAGCGGCGGCTGCCCAAAATTGGTTTTCGCTCGCGCATGGCTCGCCGGACAACGGCGCTGCGTTTGCATGAGCTGGCCAAAGTAGGGGATGCAGAGGTCATTGATCTGGCCGCCCTCCAAGCTGCCGGCCTGGTCACCAAGAATACGGCGCGGGTGCGGGTATTCGCGTCCGGCACCATTACGCGCCCCATCGTGCTCAAGGGTGTCAAAGTATCGCGCGGTGCGCGCGAATTGATCGAAAACGCTGGTGGACGAGTCGAGGACTAAGTGGCTACAACGACAGCGAGTGCTGGTGGCGGGCTAGGAGGTCTGGGTAAGTTTGCGGAGCTGCGCAAGCGCCTGTTGTTCGTGCTGTTTGGCCTGGTGATTTATCGGATCGGCACGTTCATTCCCGTGCCGGGCATCAATCCCACGGCCATGGCCCAATTCTTTGATCAGCAAAGCGGCACTATCCTGGAAATGTTCAATATGTTTTCGGGTGGGGCGCTGCAGCGATTGAGCGTGTTCGCTTTAGGCATCATGCCCTATATTTCGGCTTCGATCGTCATGCAATTGCTGGCAGCCTCGGTGCCGTCGCTGGAACAGCTCAAGAAAGAAGGCGAGTCCGGACGCCGCAAGATCACCCAGTACACGCGCTATGGCACGGTCGCCTTGGCCACCTTCCAAAGCATCGGAGTGGCCTTGGCTCTGCAGGGTCAGCAGGTCAGTGGGCAATCGGTGGCGATCTCGCCGGGGATTACCTTTATCTTTACCACGGCCGTGACGTTGGTGACCGGCACGGTGTTTTTGATGTGGTTGGGCGAGCAGATCACCGAAAAAGGCATTGGTAATGGCATTTCGCTGATTATTTTTGCCGGGATCGTCGCCGGATTGCCATCGGCTGTGGGGGGGACCTTTGAGCTGGCGCGTACCGGCGAGTTGTCCAGCGGCGTGGTGATCCTCTTGATGGCGCTGGCTGTGCTAGTGACGGGCTTTGTCGTATTCGTCGAGCGCGGCCAGCGACGTATTACGGTGAACTACGCCAAGCGACAGGTCGGCAAAAAAATGTACGCAGGGCAAACCAGTCATTTGCCGCTGAAGCTGAATATGGCCGGGGTCATTCCGCCCATTTTTGCATCCAGTATTATCTTGTTCCCGGCCTCAGCAGGCCAATGGCTCGGCAGCACAGACGGGTTAGGCTTTTTGAGTACCCTGTCGACCACGCTGTCGCCGGGGCAGCCGCTGTATGTCATGTTTTATGCGGCCGCGATCATCTTCTTCTGTTTTTTCTATACGGCGTTGGTGTTCAATTCGCGGGACACCGCCGAAAACCTGAAGAAGTCGGGTGCCTTTATCCCCGGTATTCGCCCCGGTGCCCAAACCGCGAAATACATTGACAAAGTGATGACCCGGCTAACCGCCGTTGGTGCACTATATATCACCGCGGTCTGTTTGCTGCCGGAGTTCCTGATACTCGGTTGGAATGTGCCGTTTTATTTCGGCGGTACCTCATTGTTGATTATTGTTGTGGTGGTCATGGATTTCATGTCACAGGTTCAGTCCCATCTGGTGTCGCATCAATACGAGGGGCTGATGAAAAAAGCCAACCTCAAAGGATATAGCCGGCGCTAACGCGCTGGTCTCCGTGTATGGACTGAGCCTGGTTAGTGATGATTGCAGAGGAAGAATGTATGAAAGTAAGAGCTTCGGTGAAAAAAATCTGCCGAAATTGCAAGATTATTCGTCGTAATGGCAAGGTTCGCGTGATCTGCACTGACCCACGTCATAAGCAGCGGCAGGGTTAACGTGAGTTTGCAACGAGTTCAAGAGACATTAGAAGGAAAAGCTGAATGGCGCGCGTAGCTGGGGTCAATATACCGGAGCAGAAGCATACCGTGATTGCGCTGACTTATGTCTATGGTGTCGGCAAATCGCGGGCTCGGGAGATTTGTGCGGCAGCTGAGATTGGTGAGCAGGTTAAAGTGCGCGAGCTGGATGAGAGCCAGCTCGATCGGCTGCGCGCCGTGATCGGCAATTATTCCGTCGAGGGTGACTTGAGGCGCGAGGTTTCCATGAATATCAAGCGTTTGATGGACCTTGGCTCGTATCGCGGCATGCGACATCGGCGCGGCCTGCCGCTGCGTGGCCAGCGCACCCGCACCAATGCGCGGACCCGTAAGGGGCCACGGCGGCCTATTCGGAAATAACCAGCGACTCGGTAGATAATTGATATGGCAAAGTCACCACAGCGTACGAAGAAAAAGGTCAAAAAACATGTGACCGATGGCGTGGCACATGTTTATGCCTCGTTTAACAACACGGTCGTGACGATCACGGATCGGCAGGGCAATACCCTGGCCTGGGCAACGGCTGGCGGCTCGGGGTTCAAGGGCTCGCGTAAAAGCACGCCATTCGCGGCTCAGGTGGCCGCCGAAAGGGCCGGCACGGCCTGCGTTGATTTCGGCCTGAAAAATCTGGAAGTCATGGTCAAGGGGCCCGGGCCGGGCCGGGAATCGGCAGTCCGCTCATTGAATAATGCCGGATTTAAGATCACCAATATCATGGATGTGACGCCGATTCCGCATAATGGCTGCCGTCCACCGAAAAAGCGCCGGGTCTAAGAGAGGTTTCGATTATGGCGAAATATATCGGTCCCAAATGCAAGTTGAGTCGCCGCGAGGGCACGGACCTATTTCTCAAAGGTCGCTCGCGCCCGCTCGAATCGAAGTGCAAAATCGACAAAGCGCCGGGCCAGCATGGCGAGCGCAAAGGCCGCTTGTCCGACTATGGTCTGCAGCTGCGGGAAAAGCAAAAACTGCGGCGTACTTATGGCGTGCTGGAAAAGCAATTCCGCGGGTATTATCAACAAGCCTCGCGGCGCAAGGGTTCCACCGGCGAGAATTTGCTCCAGCTGCTGGAATGCCGGCTCGATAACGTGGTGTATCGCATGGGTTATGCGGCTACCCGCGCCGAGGCGCGGCAGCTCGTTGGGCATAAAAGCATCGCGGTCAATGGCCGGGTGGTGAATGTCCCGAGTTACCAAATCAGCACCGGTGATGAAGTGCAGATTCGGGAGCGCTCGAAAAAACAGCTGCGCATCCAGGATGCACTGCAAACCGCCGAGCAGATTGGTTATGCCGACTGGATCGAGGTGGATGCCAAAGCGATGAAAGGCACCTTCAAGCGGGTTCCGGAGCGCAGTGATTTGCCGGCGGAAATCAACGAATCGCTCGTGGTCGAGCTGTACTCGAAGTAAGCGAGGTACTAGGCGCAATTGATGCAAACAAACGTAAGCGAGCTGTTAAAGCCGAAAAGTGCTGTCGAGCCGCTCGGTGGTAATCTTGCCAAGATCGTCCTCGAGCCGCTGGAACGAGGGTTCGGTCATACGCTCGGAAATGCATTACGCCGCATCCTGCTGTCTTCCATTCCCGGCACCGCGATCACGGAAGCCGAAATAGAGGGGGTTTTGCATGAATATACCGCTCTTGATGGCGTGCTCGAGGATGTCGTCGATCTGTTGCTGAATTTGAAAGGTGTCGCCATACGCCTGCATGGCCGGGACGAGGCTTCGCTGACGCTGCGCAAAGACGGGCCGGGCGAAGTGACCGCCGGGGATATTGCCGCCGATCATAATGTCGAGGTGGTCAATCCGGCGCATAAGATCGCCACCTTAACCAAGGGCATCACTTTCAGCATGAATTTGAAAGTGGAACGGGGCCTGGGCTATGTTCCCGCCTCGGCTCGGCGCACCGATGAGAGCGACGATCGTTTTATTGGTCGACTGTTGCTGGATGCGAGCTTCAGCCCAATCCGCCGGGTTGCCTACGCGGTTGAGCGCACGCGTGTGGAACAGCGCACGGATCTGGACAAGCTGATCATGGAGATCGAAACCGACGGCACAGTCGACTCGGAAGAATCGATTCGCACCGCTGCGGGCATCCTGCAAAACCAATTATCGGTGTTTGTCGACTTGCAGGGCGGTGAATCTTCGGCCGGCGAAGGCGAAACCTCTGATACGGTGGATCCCGTGCTGCTGCGGCCCGTGGATGAGCTCGAGCTGACCGTACGCTCCGCAAATTGCTTGAAAGCCGAAAATATTTATTATATCGGTGATCTGATTCAGCGCACTGAAGTGGAGTTACTCAAGACCCCGAATCTGGGTAAGAAATCTCTCACCGAAATTAAAACGGTGCTGGCAGATCATGGCCTGACCTTGGGGATGCGTTTGGATAATTGGCCGCCGGCGGGCCTGAAGGATGAAGCCAAGCGGTCTGCGAGTGCCAAGGAGGAATCGAGCAGCGGTGTCGGTGATGACAGCAGCAAGGCTGCTGTAGGCAAGGCAAAAGGGCGAGAAGCGCTGACCAAGGTGGGGGGAACTCGGAGTGCGTCGCGCTCGACAGGTTCCGGCGCGCCTAAATCCAGTGCTGGTGAATCGCCGAGCGATACGACGCAGTCTGCTGATACAGGGGCAACCGAGGCGGCTCCAGAGGCTGAGGCCAAAACGCCGACGCCGCAGCAAAGTGTATCGAACCAGTCGCCAGACGCTGAGCAGGCCGCCGACACCGCTGAGCCGGCCCAGCAGTCCGGCGCCGCTGGTGCAGATGAGCAGCCGGGAGACCAACGCACGGATCAGGCAGACGACAGCGCTTCCTGAATGCCGGGGTAGCTCTGAATTGATTGAGTTTAACTGAATAGGTTGTGAGGATTATTATCGATGCGCCATCGTAAATCAGGCCGACATCTGAGTCGCAAAGGAAGCCATCGCAAAGCCGATTTCAAGAATATGGCGGGATCGCTGTTCAGGCATGAGTTGATACGAACAACGTTGCCCAAGGCTAAAGAGCTGCGGCGTGTCGCCGAACCGCTGATTACCCTGGCCAAGGAAGACACGGTTCATCGGCGCCGCTTGGCTTTCGCACGGCTGCGGGATAACGAGGTCGTCGCGAAGCTGTTTACCGAATTAGGGCCCCGCTACAGTAGTCGGCCGGGCGGCTATTTGCGGGTTTTGAAAAATGGCTTCCGGCAAGGCGACAATGCGCCTATGGCGATTGTCGAGCTGGTGGATCGGCCATATACCGATTAGTCGGCCCCCTTTTACCCAGGCTCATGGGACCGCGTTGCGGCCTTATGAGCCCGTCTGTCTGCGCGCCTTAGTTGCGCTCCGGCGGCTCCTGCCGGGTTTGCGGCCTTCACCTATCTGACCCAACCATCAATCACCTGGCTTGCACGTGATTTTCACCTATACCGATTTTGGTATCGCTGGGCCCTATCTTGGGCAAATGCAAGCGGTATTGCATACGTGGGCCCCGCAAGCGCCGGTTGTTAATCTATGCGCAGACGCTCCTGCCTTTGCCGTGCGACCGGCGGCGTATCTGCTGGCCTCCCTCGTTCCTTATTTGCCAGATGATGGCGTGATACTTGGGGTTGTCGACCCTGGCGTCGGCAGCGAGCGCCTGCCGCTGGTTCTGCGAGCGGATAACCGCTGGTTCGTCGGCCCGGATAACGGGTTGTTTGCGGTGGTGGCTGGCGCTGCCCGGCAAACTGCCTGGTGGCGAATCGATTGGCGGCCCGCCTGGCAATCAGCAAGTTTTCATGGACGCGATGTGTTCGCCCCGGTCGCGGCGATGCTGGCGCGTGGCGAGGCGGTGCCTGGGACGGCCATGCCGGGCCCCATGACCAATCCAGCCTGGCCGGCTGATTTGCCGGAAATCATTTACATCGACCATTATGGCAATGCCATGACCGGGATGCGGGGCGAGTGCTTGACGGCTGCAGCGCATCTCCAGGTCAACGCTACGCTTATCCCACCTGCCCGGGTCTTCGCCGCAGTGCCGCGCGGCCAGCCTTTGTGCTACGTCAATAGCAGCGGCCTGATTGAAATCGCCGTCAACCAAGGCCATGCCGGAATGGATTTGGATTTGCAAATCGGCACACCCGTCACGCTGCAAGCGTCCTAGCTGGTATCTGTGCCGCCCTCATTGCCCTTTGATCTGCTGATAAGCCGCCAGGGCTTGTTTGCGGCTTGTCTTGAGATCGACGAGGGGCTTGGGATAGGTCTGATCGAGCTGCACATGCGCGGCCTTGAGCGTGTCGCCGGATGCGGACCAGGGCTGATGAATCCAGCGATCCGCTAACTGACTGAGTTCGGGTACCCAGCGGCGAATATAAGCGCGCTGCGGGTCGAAACGTTCGGCCTGGGTGACGGGATTGAATATCCGGAAATAGGGCGCAGCATCAGTACCGCACCCCGCTGTCCACTGCCAGCCCATGACGTTATTGGCAAGATCGGCATCCACCAGGGTATCGCGAAACCAGCGTTCGCCGTATTGCCAGGGCAGTAGTAGGTTTTTGCTGAGCAGGCTGGCGACCAGCATGCGGACGCGATTATGCATCCAGCCGGTGGCCCAGAGCTCCCGCATGCCGGCATCGATAATCGGAATGCCCGTGGTGCCGCGCTGCCAATGCTCGAGCAGCGCAGCGATGTCGGCTGTGCGCCAGGGGAAGGCCGCGAAACGGGGATTCAGGGGAGCGCTGACCGCATTGCTATGACGATACAGCAGATGGTAATTGAACTCCCGCCAAGCCAATTCACCCAGGAAACGATCCAGGCTGTGATCGGCGTTACCTGCCTGGCTGGCATGGGCCTGACAGGTGGCGACAACATCGACGGGACTGATCTCGCCATAATGCAGATAAGGTGAGAGCCTGGACGTGCCAGCTAGGTCGGGGCGATCCCGATGTTCCGCGTAGGTGTGCAGGCCCTGCTCACAAAAGCGGGCGAGCTGAGCTTGCGCGGTCTGCTCACCGGGTTGCCAGGCGGTCGCGATGCTTTGATACCAGGGGAGCTTCGGCAGCAAGCCTAACGCGTCTAGGGACGTTGAGCTAATGCCTGCAGGCACAGGCGGCAAGGCTGTGGGGGCGGGCAGCGGTTGCCGTGGCCAAGCCCGCGCCCGCCAGGCGCGGGCAAAGGGCGTGAATACGCGGTAACTGCCGCCGCTGTTGGTTTTGATCTCCCAGGGTTCGGCCAAGAGGGCGCCGTTATAGGTCTGACAGCTTATGCCCTGTGCTTGCAGAGTCGCTTTGAGCGCCCGGTCACGCTCGACATGGTCGGGTTCGTACAGGCGATTCCACAAAACTATGCTGGCGCCCGTGGTCTGGATAAGTGTTTGCAGGGTGGGCAGACAGGGGCCGCATTTGAGAATCAGATCAGAACCCCGCGCCCGCAGATCAGCGCGCAAGCTTTCCAGGCTGTGATACAGCCACCAACAGGAAGCCGCGCCAGGTGCTGCTGCCTTGGCTTCAGTCGGGCTGTGGATGTACACCGGCAGAAGGCGCTCCCCATAGGCCAGCGCCGCATGCAGCGCCGGGTTGTCGCGCAGTCGCAGGTCCTGACGCAGCCAGAGGATGACAACAACAGGGCAAGCCGTCATGCTTTCATTGCTCTTGATTAGATGAGCCAGAGACTGGCCAGGCCGAGAAAGGATAAAAAGCCGATGACATCGGTGACCGTGGTCAAGACGACGGCACCGCCCAGGGCCGGATCAATGCCGAGGCGTTTCATGATCAGGGGGATGCCGACGCCGGCCAGGGCTGCGGCAAATAAGTTGATAATGAGGGCCGTGGCGAGAATGCCGCCCAGACCCAGATCACGAAACCAGAATACGGCGATGGCAGCGACCACCAGGGCCCAGGTCAGGCCATTGAGCACACCGACGGCGATTTCCTTGGTGAGTAGCCAGCGGCTGTTGGCGGCATTGACTTGGCCCAGGCTCAGGCCGCGAATGACCAGCGTCAATGTTTGACTGCCGGCAATGCCACCCATGCTGGCGACTATGGGCATCAACACGGCGAGCGCGACCAATTGCTCCAGGGTGCCCTGAAAGCGGCCGATCACCCAGGCAGCCAGAAAGGCCGTCAGCAGGTTGACTCCCAGCCACACCGCCCGGCGGCGGGCCGAGGGCAGGATCGGGCCAAAGACGTCTTCTTCCTCGGACAGCCCGGCCATGCTCATGACTGAATGATCGCCTTCCTCACGAATGACATCGACCACGTCGTCGATGGTGATGCGCCCGAGCAAGCGGCTCTGGTCATCAACCACCGCGGCGGAGATCAAGTCCCGATCCTCGAACAGCCGGGCGACTTCGCTAGCGGCAGTTGTCGCCGGAATTGCGGTGGTATCCCGGTCCATCACTTCGGCCACCGTATCTTCGGGATCGTTGGTCAGCAAGGTTGTGAGCGGCAGAATGCCGCGGAATTTATCATAGCGGTTGACCACCATCAGGGCGTCAGTGGTGGCCGGCAGGGCGCCGCGCCGCCGCAGATACCGCAGGACCACATCCAGGGTGACATCGGCACGGACCGTGACCGTATCGGTGTTCATCAAGCCGCCGGCGGTATCCTCGGCGTAATACAAAACCTGTTCGACGCGGGCGCGATCACGCTGGTCCATGCCCTGCAGGACTTCCCGGGTGATCTTATCCGGCAAGCCCTGCAGCAAATCGGCGATATCGTCGATCTCCAGGCCTTCGGTCGCTGCCAGCAATTCCTCGGCTTCCATGACGCTGACCAGAGTCGCGCGGACCTCCTCAGCCAGGTTGACCAGCACTTCACCATCCACCTCCTTGTCGACTAAATCCCAGACCAATTCCCGCTGTGCCAGCGGTAAGGATTCCAGTAAATTGGCGATTTCCGCCGGATGCATGGCCGAAATAATCCGCTGCAAATGCTTGCGCGTGCCACTGGTGAGGGCCTGGGACAATAAGCCCAAATGCTCAGGCGTTTTTTGTTCAGGGTCAGGCTCGACCATGGCGGAATCCTTGTAGATGAGGACAAAAATCATACCAGTAAATCGGATTTGAGCGTAAGGTTGTCAGGCTGGCTGGTTAAAGTCACCTTCGTTCAGCGCCAGACTTCGCGTGTGGCTGTTGGCGTGCATGGCTGCCGAGCGCTCGACCATGACGGTACGCCAATGGCGGTATGACAATGACGGTACAGTTTGCGCTGTTCTCGCTGGCAAGCCGGTGACAGCATGACTTGATCCAATGTATGGCATGCCATCAGTGCATACATGTGCGTCTCCCTTTCCCCGCGGCGCAGCGAGTGTTAGACAAAAGTGCTAGACAAAGGGGGGCGGGAGCATTTGGCGAAATCTATATTCAGAGGGGAAGTCAGCGATGGCCATGCACCATGAGTTATATGGGTTGATCGAGCGTCTGCGGGCCGCCCGTCAAACAGTTGCCGAGGCCGACTGGGATGCGCTGCAGACGACGTTAACGGCGGTGGATCGCGATCTGCGCGCCTGGCTTGCCGAGCAGGACAACACGGTGCTAGCCGCTGAAGCAGAAGCGCTGCGGCAGTTACAAGACGAACATGCGGCCGTGCTGGCGCTGCTCAAAGAGCGGCAGACGGCTGTGGGCCAAGCGCTCAAGCAGTTACGGGTGGGCCGTAATGCAGCAGCGGCTTACAAACAGTTTCGTTGACGGCGCGTGCCCTAGATCATGCCAAGGTAAGAATGTTGGGGGCCGGATTTTTGACAAGACCGGGGGTTAATGGGAGGATGTAAACAAGTGTCAGAATCGTGACGCAGCCGATATTGAAGGGTATGACGCAATCAGAAGGTGAGGCGATGGCGCCGCAAATGGCGTCGACAGGGCAAGAGGAGGCCGTGCTGGTGATCGACGATGATGACCGGCGCGCTGAGCACTATCGCATTATCTTGGAATTCATGGGCTATACGCCCACCATCGCCGCTCCTGAACAATGGCCGCAGCAGGCCCCCGAGCCGGCAGAGTGTCTGGCGGTGCTGGTGGGCCCCTTGAGCGCGCCCCGCCAGCAAAGCCAGCAAGTCAGTGCGGTCGCGGGCTGGAATAAGGCCATACCGATTGTGCTCATTCAAGCGGCAGCCGAGGCCGGCGAGCTTTCCAAGGAGTTGCAGCGTCACGTTATCCGGCATATCGACTATCCATTGCAGGTCGATGCCCTGACTGCCGCACTGCAGCAGGCCGCGTATTACCGCGAGGCCGACGGTCACCGTCAGCCGCAGCGTTCTCTGGAGCTGTTTCGCTCGCTGTCCGGCATCAGCGAGCCGGTGCGGCAACTGCGCGAGCAGATTGCGCAAGTCTGTCAGACCGACGCGACGGTGCTGGTACTCGGCGATACCGGTACGGGCAAAGAGGTTGCGGCCCGCAACATCCATTTTGCCTCGCGGCGCAAGGAAAAGCCCTTTGT
>CAYFSA010000051.1:3526-19589 GCA_964345605.1 uncultured Ectothiorhodospiraceae bacterium | reverse complement strand
AACCATTCAAGCGGTATCGCATCATGGCAAACAAGCATATTAAACAAGTCGTTTCCTATTCCATGGTCGGCAGCATCGGGCTGGCGGTGGTGGCGAATCTGCAAGGTTGCTCACCGCCGAGCTCGAACGAGAATCAGCAAGGCAGCGAAATGAGCAATCTGCAGTCGGATTTGCAGCAGCAGAATTTTTTCCTGGTCATCGAGCAAACCCGTGCCGACCCGACCCGTTATGAGCTGGTGGAACGCTATCCCACCGAGGGCGAAACCCGGGCGGTGCTCAGAGACATGGACGGCAACGAGCGGGTATTGTCCAATGACGAGCTGCAACGCATCGCCGCAGCCGAAGCCGAGCGCTTCGAACAAGGCAATTCGGGCCTGAACCAGGAACCCAGCGCCATGGGCGGCGGGCTCGGCCTGGGTGAAACCATCCTGGCCGCCGCAGCCGGCTCGCTGATCGGCGGCATGCTGGCCAACAAGCTGGCGGGCAACGCCAATTTCCAGCGGCATCAACAGGCCGTGGCCCGGCCGACGGCCTCCATCTCACAGCCGGCGAACAATCAGCGCAGCACCACCAACCGGGCCGGTCAGCAGCCGCAGCGCGGTTTCGGCCGCAACTCCAGCACCAGCTCGTCCTCCCGGGGCTCCTCCTTGTTTGGCGGTTAAGCCGTGGTAACCACACAGACGGTGGCACCGCTCAGTGCCGAGCTGATGGAGCAAATCGGCATGAGCTGGCATACGGACGTCGATGGCACGCCCTACATCGACTCCGAGCTGGTGGTGGTCAGCGAAGCGGAAGCCGAGGCCTATTATGCAGCGGCCAACACCCTCTACGACATGTTCGTCGAGGCCGGCCAGTATGTGCTCGACCATGAGCTGCTGCCAATGCTAGGGATTCCCGCCAACCTGGAAAGCCTGATTCGCACGAGCTGGGAAGACGATGATTGGCATGTCTACGGCCGCTTCGATCTGGCCGGCGGGCTGGACGGCGCGCCGATTCGCCTGATCGAATTCAATGCCGACACACCCACCGGTTTATTCGAAACCGCCATCGTGCAATGGGCACTCCTGAAGGCGAACGGTATGGACGAAGCGCGCCAATTTAACAATGTCTATGCCATGATTCGGGACAATTTCAAACGCCTGATCACCGATGCGCATGGCCTGGAGCGCTTCGTCGAGTTTTACCGGGGCGAGCGGCTTCTTTTTTCCAGTGTGCGCGGCGCCCCGGAGGACGAGCAAACCGTGCGCTTACTGCAAGCCATGGCCCGTGATGCCGGTTATGCGACCGATTTCTGCTTTTTCGACGAAGCCGGCTTTGTGCCGACAGAGGGTATTTTCAACGCCGCCGATGAGCGCTGCGAGTTTTGGTTCAAGCTCTGGCCTTGGGAGATTCTGGCTACCGAGGAGCCCGAACTGGTGGACATCCTGACGCAGATCATGGCAGGACGTCGTGGGCTGTTGGTCAATCCGGCCTATACATTGCTGTTTCAAAGCAAAGGGCTGCTGCCCATTCTCAGCAAGCTGTTCCCGGATTCCCCTTATCTGCTCCCGGCCAGCCGCGAGCCCCTGTCCGGGCAGCCGCAAATCGAGAAGCCGCTGTTCGGCCGCGAGGGCGCGAACATGCGTATCTTCTCGGCGGATGGCGAGGTTAGCTTGCAAACGGACGGCCCTTACGGCGACTGGCCGGTCATGTATCAGCAATTCATCGATTTGCCACGAGACAGTCGCAGCCATCGTTATCAAGCCGGGGTCTTCTATGCGTGGGAGGCCTGTGGCCTGGGTTTTCGCCGGGGTGGCCGGATTATCGATAATTTAAGTAAGTTCGTCGGCCATGTCGTGGCAGGTTAACCGTTCAAAAATCTTCAACATTAATATGTTAACTTGAAATCAGCAGCCCCTTACGAGGTCCCGACTGGCATGAAAACAAAAGGGCGGTCAATGGGTAAAGTCCCGCAGGCTGACCCAGCCGACGCAGAACTGGCATTTCTCAACCAGGTGCGCGAGCATATCCAAGTCGCGTTCGAGCCCATTGTCAGTATGCAAACCGGCGTGCCTTACGGCTTCGAGGCTGTTTTGCAGGGTTTTGACGCCCTCGGCTGGCAAACCCCGGCCCAACTCCACGCCTATGCCGGTGAGCAAAATTGGCTTGCGGCGCTGGATCTATGCTTGCTGGAACTCACTCTGACCAAGTACGCCCAAGCCTCCCTGGCCAGCAACCACTTGTGTTTTCTGCCGATTGCCGACACCCGCCTGCTCAACCTGGATGATCAGCACGCCGGCCGTATTTGCAATTTAGTCAAGCGTATCGGCCTGCGACCGGCAACCTTGTGCTTTGAGCTGGCAGCGGCCGCTTGGGGTTATTTTGCCACGCATTCGAGTAATCAGCCCAATCCTCGCTTACATCTGACGGATTGCGGCCTTGTGATGAGCCATTTCGGCGGCACCACCGCCGATTTGCACACTTTGTATGCACATCCCCCGAGTCTGCTCAAGCTCGATCCGTTTTTCCTAGCAGGCATTGCCAGCCAGGCCAAGAAGAAGCTGTTTGTTTCGAAAATTGTCGATCTCGCCCACGTGCTAGGGATAACCGTGGTGGCAGTCGACCTGACAGAAGAAATGGACTTGCTCGCCTGCAAGGAAATTGGCTGCGATCTGTTGCAGGGCCCCATGGTCGCCAAGCCCACCTTTGAGACCACCGAGCTGCGCAGCCGCTATGAAGAGGTCACGCGAATCAGCCTGCGGGATCGGCGCAGCCGCCGCAGCGATCGCAACCGAATCGAAACCTGGCTGGAAGAGATCCCGCCCATCCAGGTAGATGTGCCCATGTCGGAGGTATTCGACCATTTCAGCAAATTTCAAAATCGTAGCTATTTCCCCGTGCTCAATCAGGACGACCGGCCCATCGGCGTAATCCGGGAGCGCGACATCAAAGGCTTTGTGTATTCATCTTATGGCAAGGATTTGCTGGCCAATAAAGCCTATCGAAAGAACCTGCGGGAATTTATAACGCCCTGCCCCAACGTCGACTTACGTCAGACTGCCGAACACATTCTGGAAGTTTACGCCACCAACAGCGAATCCCCTGGCATCATCGTCGTCGATGACTTCGTTTACCAAGGTTTTCTGTCCAGTCAGGCCTTATTGCGCCTGCTGCACGAAAAGAACCTCGGTTTGGCCCGCGATCAAAACCCCTTGACCAAACTGCCCGGCAACAACGCTTTGTTCGATTATCTGGTCGAAAGCCTGGAAAAGGACGTCAGCGAACGTTTTTATGTCTATTTCGATTTTGACAACTTCAAACCGTTTAACGATACCTTCGGTTTTCGCCAGGGTGACCGCGTCATCCTGCTGTTCGCGGAATTGCTGCGCAAACACCTTAACCGCAGTCGCTGGTTCATTTCGCATATCGGCGGCGATGATTTCTTCGCCGGAACCACTACCGGCAGCGAAAATAGGGTAGCCGACGAAATCTTGGAGTTATTGCAGGCCTTTTTCGACAATGCCACCAGCTTTTATGATCAGACCTCGCGTTCGCAGGGCTATATCGTTGCCGAGGATCGTCATGGCCAGATCCGGGAATTCCCACTGATCGCCTGCAGCGCGGCCATCCTCATCGTCGCCGGCGTGAGCAGCGCGGATGAGGTAGAGACCCTGACCGGCTTTGCCGCCAAAGCGAAGAAGTTGGCCAAAGCCTCGGCGAATAAGCTGTACGTCTGGCGGATTTAGGCGGCAAGCCCTGCTTCTGGGATCGCCGGCTCGTCGATGTCCTACTTGCTAAAAGGACTCAATTTAACGATCATCTGCCAGACAATTGCCCATCAAATCCCACGAGGTCATTACGCATGAGTGAGCCTGTCGTTGCCCAAAAAGGCCCCTACGCTATGGAGCTCGAAGCTGGCAAACAATACTTTTGGTGTCGCTGCGGCTTGAGTAAACGCCAGCCATTCTGTGACGGTGCCCACAAAGGCAGCGGCATTACCCCTTTGCCTTTCACCGCCGAACAGACGGGCACCGCTTATCTTTGCGGCTGCAAACACAGCGACAACTCCCCCTTTTGCGATGGTAGTCATAATAAGCTTTGAAGGCACAAACGCTGTAGATGCGACTTGCGTCGCACTCGCTATGGCCTAGCGTCTTGCGAGCATCAGCGAAATCATAGCCGATGCAAAACAAATGCCCAGGCGGGATGCATTGCGTTCTCCCGCCGCCTCTGTGCTGCTCTTTGGGTTAGTCTTTGCCTTGCAGATTTTCCCTGAGCATATTGCAGAATAACGCGCCCTGCTCGACCGCATCATCCAAGGCCACATGAGTATGCGGCTGCGGATCGAACCAGCGACGGGGCAGATAGTTTTTCCCCGCCTTGCGAAAATCCACGCGGCGCATACCCATGGCGTAGGAGCGAATATCAATGGCGGCTTCGCTGAACGGCCGCTCGCCGGTAAAGCGGGTCAGATACCAATAAACCCACATAAAATCCCAGGAAGCCGGCCAGCCGACGAACATCGGCTTGCCCCCCAAGCTTTTTAGCCACTGCGCATATTCCGGCATGACCTGTTCTGGGGACCGGGGCGCGCGGCGACAGGCCGCCCAGGCATCCGGATGCGCCTGCCACCAGGCCATGGTCTTGGGATGGGGAGCAGCTTCGGGCAATGTCTCGAGATTGGCAGAGAACGTGGCCAAACAGGTTTTGTCGGCCGTATAGGCAGCCGAGCCGAGACTGAGCATGGAATGCGGCCCCGGGATGGGGCCATCGGCTTCGATGTCGGTACTGACATAGATCTCGGTTTTCGACGAGTTCGCGGATTTGGCTGTTGCGCTCATAAAATACTCACTCTGGCCAAGCAGGCGCTAACCGGTTTTGCCATAAGCTTGACGAAAACATTCGATAAACATCTCGAGCTCACTGGCAGGCAGTTGATTGATCCCGGCGGCGGCGGCCCGCCCGCCACCCGTGGCGAATTGGCGACACAGCGAATCGGCGCCACTGCGCTGCGTCAAAGGGGCGCGCACACTGACCCGATAACTGCCATCCGCCATCTCGTTGAGCAAGGCATGGGCGCGCTCCGGCGCGGCATTGGCCAAGTCATTGGCGTAGACGCCACTGACCCGCCGCGCCCATGGCGCATCCGGCAGGCGATACAAACCCAATTCAGGCTCATCGAGTTCATTGCTAACCGCCTGGGCCCGCGCCATATCGTCAGCATAACCGGTCCGCAGGGTTTGAAAAACTGGGGCGCTGGCTATCCAGTCCAACGGATCGGCGATGCCAGCTAAGCTCTGGTAGAGTGCCTGTGGGGTAACGAACAAGTCCTCGAGAACCGCGCCATAACCGTTGTAATTCAATAAGATGCCGAGCTCACGCAGGGCTTCGAGGTCGCTCGGCGCTAACCCCAAAGGCTCGGCTGCCCGCCGCGCAGCGGCATCCAGGTTATCGCCAAAGGCCGCGGTGACCGCCCAGGCACGGTATTGACCGCCCAGCCAGTCATCCACCAACAGCCCGGTGCAAATCTCTGCAGATGTATCGACATGCACCTCGAAGTTAGCATAGCGCGGTATCTCGCCGGGATTATGATGATCGAAAAAACGGACCTCGGCGCCGGCCTCGAGCAGACGCACCAACTCATCCCGGTTGCGATCCAGCGAGATATCGAGCACGGTCACGCGATCCCCGGCCGCCGCCTGTACCTGGCGTACGAGCTCGATATCCCGCTTGACCCCAGTGATCAGTTCGCTATTGCGCGGCTCGGCCAGGCGCAATTGCTGTAAGGAACAAATGCCGTCGGCGTCCCCGTTAAAGACATCAATGTCGGCCATGCAGCCCCCTATTCGCTAGAACATTAGCCGCTTAGCCTAGCGTGCTTGAGCCAATAGCACCAGGGGCCAGTCACTGACGCGGAAAACGCCCGCCTCAAACAAGCCTGCCCAGTTACTGCCAGCTATCTTGCAAACCGATTCAGCACTGGCCTGAACAGGGCGGCTTACTAGCAGGGCAGCCGAGCAGCTGCGCAGTCTCCGCGAATGCCCGGATTTTGTTAGGATAAAACCTTAGAGGTACCCATCAGCTCATATCAATCGGGAGTTTTTGTGAAACATGCCTTGATCGGCAGCCTGCTCGGCTTATGGCTTAGCCTTGTCTCAACAACCGCTGCAGCGTTACCCACCGGACAAAACGAGAGTGAGGCCATGGCCCGCGCCATGTGGACCATGATGACCTGGCTGGCGGAGCAGTTCGACCAAGACAGCCCTGCCGAGAGGGGCGGCTACCCCTATGGCTATCCCGACCCTGGCCCTTACCTGGACCCCTCTCGCCACCCCGATTACTGGCGTCATGGTAGGCCGCCCCTGTACACCCTCAATCCGGCCTCGCCTTGGAGCTATTTTGGTCCGTCAAATCCCTGGGAAGAACCAACCAGTGGGTATTCCGGCCAAACGCCAGCACCGCCGCGCCCCGCGGTAGCCGGCGAGCGCCAACCACCGCAACCAGGCCAATATCCGCCGAAAGATTATGCCGACTCGCTCCATCGGCCCACCCAGCGCTCCCCTCAGCCGGCCGAGCCACCCAGCGGCTACCCGCCGGCGGACTATGCCCCTTACGCTCAACCGCATGAGCGCCGCCGCCCCGAACAATGGCCCGGCGAGCCGTATTGGCAGGACGCCCCGCGGGATAGCCGGCCCCCGCCCAGCACGCGCCGGCAAACCGGCGGGCGCGAGCAGGCCTTACCCCGATCGAATTGGCAGCCTCGCGAATACCACTCCCGTGATGCCGAATCGGCCTGGCGAGGTAACCGCTCCTATACCGACAGCGATGGCCGCTATGGCGATCCCCCAAGCGCAGGCGAGGGAAGCACCCTACCGGCCCCGCAGCGGCATCGCTGGGGCGGCAGCGTCGATTTGGACGGGGTCTGGGAATCGCCCAACGGCGAGCGCTGGCTGGTACGCGGCAATCGCTTCTGGGTCCAAGCCGGGCCGGACAGTTATCGCGAAGGCCGCTTCGAAATCCGCGATAACAGTCTGTTCGCTGAAGTGCCCGAAGCGGGCGCCAGCGCCATCTACGAGTATATGCAAATGGGTGACACCCTGATGCTGCGCGATCGCGACGGCAATACGTTACTCTTTAATCGCGTCGAGCGGTAGACATCGCCCTGTTTACGCTAAAAATACCTTGTAAGTGCGACTTTGTAGGTGCGACTTTAGTCGCACTATAGACGCGGTGTATCGTTTCCGGAAAGCGGGGCCCAGCCTGGCTTTCAAACCGCTTGTTTTCAGCAATCGGGATAAGTGACATGTCTGGCAATACCATCGGTAAACTCTTTACAGTCACCAGCTTCGGCGAAAGTCATGGCCCAGCCATCGGCTGTGTCATCGACGGCTGCCCTCCGGGGTTGCCTCTGACGGAAGCTGATATTCAATTTGAACTCGATCGGCGTCGGCCTGGGCAGAGCCGGCATACCACTCAGCGCCGCGAACCGGACACGGTGGAAATCCTCTCCGGGGTATTCGAAGGCCAGACCACGGGTACACCGATCGCCCTGCTGATCCGCAATCAGGATCAGCGCTCCAAGGATTATGGCGAGATTGCCCAGCTATTTAGACCGGGGCATGCCGATTACACGTATTATCAGAAATACGGGCATCGCGATTATCGCGGCGGCGGCCGCTCCTCAGCCCGCGAGACCGCGGTGCGGGTGGCGGCGGGAGCGATCGCCAAGAAATACCTGCGGGCCGAATTCGGTGTCGAAATCCGCGGCTATCTGGCTCAGCTCGGACCGATTCGCACTGACGATCATCATTTCGACTGGCCCGCCGTCGAACAAAACGCCTTCTTCTGCCCCGACCCGGCCAAAGTCCCCGAGCTCGAAGCCTTCATGGACGAATTGCGCAAGGCCGGCGATTCTATCGGGGCACAGCTGCAGATAGTCGCCGAGGGCCTGCCCGCCGGCTGGGGCGAACCGGTATTCGACCGCTTAGACGCCGATATCGCCGCCGCCATGATGGGCATCAATGCCGTAAAGGGCGTGGCAATCGGCGACGGCTTCGCCTGCGTGACCCAGCACGGCAGCGAGCATCGTGATGAACTGACCCCGCAGGGCTTTCGCAGCAATCACGCCGGTGGCGTTCTGGGCGGGATTTCCAGCGGCCAGGCCCTGCGGGTGAGCATTGCCCTAAAGCCCACCTCCAGCATCCGAATCCCGGGCAACACCTTGAACGAGCAGGGTCAGCCCGCCGAAATCGTCACCAAGGGCCGCCACGACCCCTGCGTCGGCATCCGCGCCACCCCCATCGCCGAAGCCATGCTGGCCATCGTGCTGCTCGACCATGCCCTGCGCCATCGTGGCCAGAATGCCGGGGTGACCACCGAGCTGCCGCCCCTGCATGACGCCCCGGATCAGACCGGCTGAGCGGGGCGTTCGTGTCGGCCGCCGCAGCATTCCCCTACCGCCGCCTGGCCTCCCTGTACGGCCTGTACTTTGCCATTTTAGGCGCGTTCATCCCGTACTGGAGTGTCTATCTCAAAGCCCAGGGCTATACCTCGGCCGAGATCGGCCAGCTCATGGCGGTAGTCATGGGCACCAAGATCCTGGCGCCGAATCTCTGGGCCTGGCTGGTCAACCATACCGGCCGGTCCATAGGCCTCATGCGCCTGGCCACCGCCATGGCCGCCATGATTTTCGCGGGGATCTTCGCGGTCACCGGCTACTGGCCGCTGGCGGCCATCATGGCAGGCTACAGCTTCTTCTGGCATGCCGTGCTGCCGCAGTTCGAAGTCTTGACCCTCAATCATCTCGGCCCCCAGCAAGTGCATCGTTACAGCCGCATTCGGCTGTGGGGCTCGATCGGCTTCATCATTGCCGTCGCCGGCATCGGCGGTCTCCTGGACCAGGTCGACGTCGGCTGGCTGCCGCCGCTGGTTTTCGGCCTGCTCGCCGCGCTGGCGCTCATGACCTGGAGCATGCCGGCGGCGCCGAGCATGCCTCATCCCCATGGCGACAGCGGCCTCGGCCAGGCCCTGCGCAATCCCGCCGCCATCGCCCTGTTGTTGAGCTGTTTGCTGATGCAGGCCAGCCATGGCCCCTACTACACATTCTTCACCATTTTTCTGGAAGACACCGGCTATCCCCGTGGCATTGTCGGCACCCTCTGGGCTTTGGGCGTGCTGGCCGAGATCGGCGTGTTTCTGCTGGTGCATCGCTGGCTGACCCGCTTCGGGGCCGAGCGCCTACTGCTCTGGTCCATGCTGATCACGGCCGCACGCTGGCTGCTGATCGCCGGCGGCGCGGCCTGGCCGGCGGTGCTGATCGCTGCCCAGCTCATGCATGCCGCCAGCTATGGCCTGTTCCACGCCGCCGCCATTCACTTGCTGCATCGGTTATTCCCCGGCCGCGCCCATACCCCGGGACAGGCCCTGTATTCCAGCCTGAGCTTCGGTCTCGGCGGCGCGCTGGGGAGTCTGGTCAGCGGCCAGCTCTGGGATAGCTGGGGTGGCGCCGCTACCTTCGCCCTCGCCGGCCTGGTCGCCGCGGCGGCGGGCGCGGTCGTGGCCCGCTGGCTGGTCCCCCGCTCCGCTGCAACACAGCAAACTTGACTAGCCCGGCCCCGGCCAGCAGTCATCATCGAGTCATTGCTCCCAGGTATAGGGATTGTCAGCCGGGAAGATATCGGGATCCAAACCGGACTCAAGTACGTTAGCCGCGCGAAAATAGCCGTTTATTCTCCCCACTCAACCCTGCTAGTATGCTTGCGGTTTAGCCTAATGATCGAAAGTGCACAAACCGTTGTAGCCTTCAATCGATGAATCCATAGACCTTGGCCGGTGCTCATGACGGTAGTAGTTGCGCGCGGCCAGGGCAGCAGACCTTGAACTCATGAATGACGACCCGCTTTAACATGCTCGGTTTATTGAAATTCGCTACCCAGCGTTATGCTCGCCTGTTGGCCGGCTGCATCGCACCCCGCCCGCGCGGCAACGGAGCGCCCCTGTCACTGCGCCGGGCGGTCCTGATGCTGCTGTTCGTGCCGCTGTTGCTCGCCGTCCAGCTCATTCATTGGCTCGGGCTGCTGCTGGATGAGCTGCTATTCCCCGGCTATCGCCGCATCACCATTCGCGAGCCGGTATTTATCGTCGGCGTCCCCCGCAGCGGCACCACGGCCCTGCACCGCACTCTGGCCCAAGACCCGCAGTTCACGACCTTCAGCACCTGGGAATGCCTGCTCGCCCTGTCGATTACCGAGCGCAAATTCTGGCTGGCTCTGGCGGGGCTCGACCGGCGTCTGGGCAGGCCGGGACAGACGCTGCTTCAATGGCTCCAAAAGCGGTTATTCGGCCAGCTGGAGGCCGTGCATCCAACCGATCTGCAGGCGCCGGAGGAAGACTATCTGGCTTTGACACCGATCCTGGCCTGCTTCGTGTTCGTCCTGCCGTTCCCCTGGTCGGGCGATCTTTGGCGCACAGGCCGCTTTGATCAGGATGCCAGTCCCGCGGAAAAACAACGCATCATGGCCTTCTATCGGGCTTGCCTACAGCGGCATTTGTATGTGCATGGCGCCGACAAGCGGCTGTTGTCCAAGAACGCTTCGTTCTCGCCCATGGTGGCCACCCTGGCCAAAACCTTCCCCGATGCCCGCTTTATTTGCTGCATGCGCGATCCGCAAAAGACCGTACCCTCTCAGCTCAGCTCGGTGGCCGGTGGCCTGCGCAGCTTCGGCGCCGATCCCGACATCGTCTTCCCGCGCCTGATCAATCAGCTGGCCTATTATTACGACCATCTGCTAGCGGTTTTGCCCAATCTGCCCAGCCACCAGCACGCCTTTATTGACGCTCCGCGGCTGCGCGCGGCTATGGCGGCCACCATTACCGCGACCTATGCACGACTGGGACTTACCGTCACACCTGATTTCCAAGCGACCCTGGACTCGGCCGATCAGGATTCCAAAGCCTTCGTGACCCGCCATCGCTACAGTCTGGAACAATTCGGTTGGGATGCCGAGCGTCTGCGCCAACGCTTTGATCATGTTTATCGACATTATGAATTCGGTCACGCTTAACCAGAGGCGGAACCAACCTATGACCGCAGCGCCCGTCAGTGCCCCCCCAACCGAACCGGCCGTCACCCCGCAACCGCCCGCCGATCTCGAGAGCCTGCGCGATTCCATCGCCCATCTGCGCTTAGTGGTCGTGTCCGATGCCGCGCCGGAACGCAATGGCGTCGGTGCCTATTATAGTGACTTGGTCGAGCATTTTCGCGAACTCATCGAATGCGCCGAGCTGTTTTGCCCCGGCAGCAAGCATGGCGATGCCCTGGAAGGCGTCAGCTTCCCTTTGCCCGGCGATGGCACGCAGCGCTTTGGCCTGCCGCATCTGCGTAACCTGTCGCGCAAGCTCGGCGCCCTGCGGCCGACGATCATCGTCGTGCCGACCCCCGGCCCATACGGCTTATTCGGCCTGCAATACGCC
The DNA here is from genome assembly GCA_964345605.1 of uncultured Ectothiorhodospiraceae bacterium. Classification (GTDB taxonomy): domain Bacteria; phylum Pseudomonadota; class Gammaproteobacteria; order CAYFSA01; family CAYFSA01; genus CAYFSA01. The sequence goes on along the minus strand of CAYFSA010000051.1, from coordinate 8,138 downwards.
CGCCGGCACCGGGTCGCCCTGGTCTCCGGCTTTCATACCGACTATGAACGCCTGGCCGATATGTACTGGAACCGGGTATTCGACAAGCTCGGCCGGTTCTATCTGGATCGCTGCAATCGTTTCCTGTTTCGCCGCAGCGATGTCATTTTGGCCAATTCCCGGCCGATGCTGGAAAAGGCGCGTGTGCTCGGCGCGGCCAGCGCCGAATTGATGGGTACGCCGATACCGCCGGAATTCGTCAAAGAGCCGGTCACACCCTTAAGGCATCCGCCGCGCACCGTGCTGTACGCCGGTCGGCTGGCGCCGGAGAAAAATGTCGAAGCCGTACTTGAGGCCGCCGCCCAGAATCCTCACCGCCAGTTCATCATCGCCGGCGATGGTCCCCTGCGCGGCCAGGTCGAGGACCATGCCGGACGCCTGGCCAATATCGATTATCGCGGCTGGCTGGAGCGCACGCGGATGCGGGCCGCCATGGACGAAGCCGACTTGCTGATCCTGCCCTCACATGTGGAGTCCTTCGGCACCGTAGCCCTGGAGGGCATGGCACGCCAGCTGGTGGTCTTGGTATCCGAGCGCTGCGGCATTGCCGATTGGACCAGCCTGGAGCGCGGTATTTTTCGCATGCAGTCGGGCGAATCCGTAGCCGCGGCCATCGAGCGCGTCGCCAACCAGGATGCCGGACTCCTTGATGAGCGCGCCGCTATCGCCCGCAGTGCCGCTGTGGAATTCAACCAATACAGTGTCAGTCGCTGGCTGTGGACCTTGTCGCGTTATGCCCGCCAACCCGACTGATACCGCTGCTCAGGCTGCCCTGCTTTCCATCCATGATGTCATGCCGCACACCCTGGATGAGGTGGTTGAGATCATCCGCTTGTGTCAGGCACAGCAGCTTCAGCCGCTCACTTTATTGGTTGTCCCCGGCCTGCCCTGGCAGCCTGCCCAGCTTGCCACGCTCAAAGCCCTGGCGGCCGAGGGCCATAGCCTGGCGGGGCATGGCTGGCTGCATCGCGTGGCCAGGATTCGCGGCATCAAGCACCGCCTGCATAGCTTGTTCATTTCCCGCAACGTCGCCGAGCATCTTGCCTGTGACAGCGCCGGCATCGCCCGTTTGATCACGGCCTGCCATGCCTGGTTTGCAGAGCAGGGCCTGCCCTCACCCTCGCTGTATGTGCCTCCGGCATGGGCCATGGGCCGGATTGGTCGGACCGAGCTGCAGCGCCTGCCCTTTCGCCGTTATGAAACCCTGCATGGCCTTTATGACGCCGATAGCAAGCATTTTCACCCGTTGCCGGTCATCGGCTTTGAGGCCGACACTGCCTGGCGCGTGCCGCCCTTGCGCCTGGCCAATACGATCAATGCCTGGCGGGCCCGCCGGGGACCGCTGCGTATCGCCATCCATCCCCATGACCTGCAATACCAACTGGCCCGGACCTTACGTAACTGGCTGGCCAGGCCCTTACAATGCCTGGATTACGCCGACATCTAGCACGCTGGTCATTCTTAAATTGCTATTCATTTTGCATAAGTTCTCGGCGTTAAAATGTCCAGCACCCTATCCCTCGCGGGGGAGAGGGTACGAAAACTTATGAAACGATTGATATTGTTGCAAACAACTCCTCGGACGAAATCACTGTATGGCTAATTTTCAAACCCATTTTTACGTGGCCACGACCCTCACCGGTGGTACCGCTGCCGGTCTGCTCGCTATGGGTCAGGCCAATGAGCAGCAAGCTGCGCATTGGCTGTTACTCGGCGTCGCCGGTGGCTTGTTGCCCGATATCGATGCCGACAATTCGCGACCGGTGCGCATTGCTTTTACGATCTTGGGTATTGTTCTAGCTTTCCAGGCCATTTTGCTGTGGGCTAATCAGTTTACTGCCTGGGAACTCGGCATGTTCTGGATAGCCATTTTTCTTGGCGTGCGCTTCGCCCTGTTCGAGGTCTTCACTCGCTTTACTCGGCATCGCGGTATGATCCATTCGGTCCCCATGGGCGTCGCGATCGCCCTGGCAATAGTGCTGTTCAGTTACGAAGTGGCCCAGCAGTCAGCCGAAGCAGCGTGGCTGAACGGTGGTTTCCTGTTGTACGGCTTCTTGATCCATTTATTGCTTGACGAGTTTTATGCCATCGACATCACTGGCGCGCAATTGAAGCGCTCCTTCGGCACCGCCTTCAAATTCGGCAGCCTTAAATCGCCTTTGCTCACGGCAGCGCTGTATAGTTTAATCGGCACCCTGCTCTGGTACGCACCGCCGCTGGCGGGTTTGCCGCTGCGCTTGCAGGAACTGCACCTACCCTGGTAACGGCTACGCTTCATCAACCTATTGAATTATTTAACTTTTTAAGGAGCCAATTTGCCGCTACGCCGTCCCGCCCTGTCCGGTATCGGTTATGTGCTCGCCGGATTTTTGATCTTTTCCATCAACGACGCCACGCGCCGCCATCTCGCCACCGTCTACCCCATCGAGCAAATCCTCGCCTGGGGGAGTCTGCTAGCCGTAGCGCTGCTGCTGCTCATCGCCCTGCGGCATGGCTGGCGGGCCACCCTTCTGACCCGCCAACCGGGTTTACAGGCCTTTCGCGCCATTCTGGTGGCAGCCGCAGCCTATCTGGCGGTGTTTTCTTTTGCGCATGCCGAAATGGTGGCGGTGTACACCATGATCTTCACCGCACCCATCATTACCGGTGTCCTTGCTGCCTTGCTGCTGGGCGAGCGCCTAACCCTGCCAAGAGTGCTGGCTGTCGCGCTGGGATTCAGCGGCACGCTGATCGTGCTGCAGCCGCAAAACCTGCAGCTCGCCCCCGGTATGGCGACGGCGCTGGTACTTGCTTTCGTCTTCTCGCTGGCGAATATCTTGGTCAGGCGCCTGAACCCCGAAGAGGGTAATCTGGCCATGGCGGTCTATCCGCTGGGGCTGTTATGCCTGGGCTTCGGGGTTATCGGCGGCTATTTCGCCCAGCCGCCGCAATTTGATCACCTGGGCTGGTTTGCGCTGGCCGGCCTGCTCCAAGCATGCGGTTTGCTGTTCATCATCGTGGGCTTCAGGCGGGTGGAAGCCTCGGTTGCCGCGCCCTTTCAATACTCCCAATTGCTATGGGGCTTAGGCCTGGGCTATATCTTCTTCGGCGAAATCCCTTCGCTGAACACCTGGTTCGGTGCGGCGATCATCGTCGGCGCGGGGCTGGGCTTATGGGCATTCGAAACACAGCGTAAGTAATCGATGACCGCCCTTGGGGGCAGCGCCAACAACCGATCACCGCATTCATAACCGTGGTCCCGAACACACCTGCAGCCATAGGCAAGCAGGCCGGCAACCGGCTATCCTTACATGAAACTGAACCATTGCAGGCAGGCGACACCGATGACTCCCGAACTCGATCATACCTTGTTAGAACAGTACACGCCGTTCACCGAGCTCAACGCCAGCCTTTTGGACCGCCTTGCCAACAAGGCCAATTTATTCAGCCTGAGCAAGGGCAAGCAGATTGCCGCCGACCAAGTCATCCGTTGGTTCGTCTTTTTGCGCCGTGGCAAGTTGAAACTGCAATTGGCTTCCGGCAAAACCGCAGAACTCACCCCCGAGCAACCCCTGGCCAGCGAACCATTGTTCGCACGAGCCGGGGCGGCCCAGCGCATCAAGGCCATGACCGACAGCGAGCTGCTGCTAGTCGATCGCCAGCTGTATGAGCTGCTGCGCGAGGAGCAGACAAACAGTGGCGGCGGCTATCGCGTCCAGGATCTCGACATCACCAACAATGAGGGCGAGTTATTCCGTCTGGTCTTCGCGGCGTTGGAATCGAGCCGCCTCGAGCTGCCCTCGCTTCCCGAAGTAGCAAAACGCGTGCATGAACTGGCCGGCCGTGATGACACCTCGCTCGACGACATTGGCAGAGTTATTCAAACCGATCCGAGCTTGGCCGGACGCTTTTTGCAAGTCGCCAACAGTCCTGTCTATCGCGGGGTCGAGCCGGTCAACAGCATCTCGCAGGCGGTAATGCGCTTAGGGCTAAAGACCACGCGCAGTCTTGTCATGAGCCTGGCCATGGAGCAAGTCTTCCACTCGCGGGTCGGTGTGCTGCGCCAGCGTATGCAGCGGCTTTGGCAACATGGCGTCGGTGTCGCCGCCCATGCCTTTGCCCTCGCCCGTCGCCTACCGGACTTGGACGCCGAACGGGCCCAATTCGCGGGCCTCATTCATAACATCGGCGCCGTGCCCATCATCGCCTATGCCGAGAGCCTCGAACAGCTCCACGACTCGGCCCAGCTCGACCAGGCCATCCGCCGGCTGGGGCCGTTCGTAGGGGTTATGGTACTGACTGAATGGGCGCTGGACAGTGATTTTGTAACCGTGCTCGAACATGCCGGCAATTGGTATCGCGATACCGGCCGAGCTGCGGATTATTGCGACATTGTTATCACCGCCCAATTGCATATCCGGCAAGGCGAGCCGACCTTGCCGGCGCCGGGGGAAGTGCCGGCCTGCCGCAAACTGGAATTAGGACCATTGGATGAAAACGCTCGCTTGACTGCAATCAGCGAGGCCGAAGCGGAGATTCAGGCGGTACAAGCATTGCTCAGAGGCGAGGCGGGTTAAAACCCGCCCTACACCAA
>CAYFSA010000051.1:0-3426 GCA_964345605.1 uncultured Ectothiorhodospiraceae bacterium | reverse complement strand
AGGCGTGGCGGGTTAAAACCCGCCCTACACCAACCCTGTAGGGTCGGTTTCAACCAACCTGCGCCAGCGTTTAACCGAGGCGTGGCGGGTTAAAACCCGCCCTACACCAACCCTGTAGGGTCGGTTTCAACCAACCTGCGCCAGCGTTTAACCGAGGCGTGGCGGGTTAAAACCCGCCCTACACCAACCCTGTAGGGTCGGTTTCAACCGACCTGCGCCAGCGTTTAACCGAGGCGTGGCGGGTTAAAACCCGCCCTACGACCGTGTCTCAAGCTGCCGCTGGCCGGCCCAATCACGGGCGAACTGCCAGGCAACCCGGCCGCTGCGCGAGCCGCGCCGCAAAGCATATTGCAGGGCGGCCTGCTCGACTCCAGACGCCTCGGCAGGAGCCGGGTCCATGGCGAACCGGCGCAGCCAATGCCATACAAGCTGCAGGAACTGGGCCTGATCGAAGGGATAAAACGACAGCCATAGACCGAAGCGCTCGGACAGGGAAATTTTCTCTTCCACCGCCTCACTGGGATGCAGTTCACCTTCCAAAATCTGCGCGGCCTGATTGTCTTGTTGGAATTCCGGCAACAGATGGCGCCGATTCGATGTCGCGTAGATGATGACATTGTCCGGCACGCTGGCGATGGAGCCGTCCAGGATCGCCTTTAACGCGGTGTAGCTGGGATCATGGGCGGCGAACGTCAGGTCGTCGGCGAATACAATAAACCGCTCGGGCCGGTCGAACAGCGGTGCGACAATATCGGGCAAATCCTTGAGATCCTGAGGCTGCACTTCGATCAGCCGCAAGCCCTGATCGGCATATTGGTTAAGTAATGCCTTGACCAGACTGGATTTGCCCGTACCGCGCGCGCCCCAGAGCAAGGCATTGTTGGCCGGCAGACCCGCCAGAAACTGCCGGGTATTGCGCTCGAGTTCATGACGCTGGTAATCGATATGACAAAGGTCATCGAGCGCCAGGCGATGCGGATGCACCACTGCTTGAAGACCCGGCGCGCGCCAGCGAAAGGCCGCCGCTGCCCAATCAGGCCGTCCCGCACCAGCGGCGGCCGGCGGCAGCCAAGCTTCGAGCCGCGTCAGCAGTGCATCCAGACGCTCGAGGAGAGCGGCGACATCGCTCATCAGGCCAAACGCTTGAATTTCGGCCGGTGGGGCTGATCGGCCACTGCGCCCAAACGCTTGTGACGGTCTTCCTCGTATTCGGAATAGCTGCCCTCAAACCACTCTACCTCGCCGTCCTCGGTGAAAGCCAGCGTGTGGGTCGCAATACGATCCAGGAACCAGCGATCGTGGCTGATCACGATCGCCGAACCGGGAAAATTCACCAGTGCCTCTTCCAAGGCCCGCAGGGTTTCAACATCGAGATCGTTGGTTGGCTCGTCCAATAACAGCAAGTTACCGCCGCGCTGCAAGAGCTTGGCCAGATGCACCCGATTGCGCTCACCGCCGGACAGATCGCCGATGCGTTTCTGCTGATCGGCACCCTTGAAGTTGAACCGGCCGACATAGGCCCGCGAAGGGATCTCATACTTACCCACCACAATATTGTCCTGGCCGCCGGAGATTTCCTCCCAAACGGTTTTCTCGTCGTCCAGGGCATCGCGGCTCTGGTCGACATAGGCAATATTGACTGTTTGCCCCAGCTTGATGGTCCCGGCATCCGGTTGCTCCTGCCCAACCAGCATACGAAACAGGGTGGTCTTGCCGACCCCATTCGGGCCGATAATACCGACGATTCCCCCTTTCGGAATCCGGAAAGACAGGCCTTGGTACAGCACTCGGTCGTCGTAGCGCTTGCTCAGGCCTTCGGCCTCCACGACCGTATCGCCCAGGCGCTCGCCGGGCGGAATATAAATCTCGTTGGTCTCACTGCGCTTCTGGAATTCCTGGGTACTGAGTTCTTCGAAGCGCTTCAGGCGGGCCTTGTTCTTGGACTGCCGCCCTTTCGGATTACTGCGCACCCATTCGAGTTCGGCCTCCATGCTCTTGCGCCGCGCCCCCTCGGCGCGCTCCTCCTGCGCCAGGCGCTTTTCCTTTTGCTCCAGCCAGGAGGAATAATTGCCCTGCCAGGGAATCCCATGGCCGCGATCCAACTCGAGAATCCAACCGGCGACGTTATCCAGAAAATACCGGTCGTGGGTCACCGCCACCACAGTGCCGGAATACTCTTTAAGAAACTGCTCCAGCCAGGCCACCGATTCGGCATCCAGGTGGTTGGTCGGCTCGTCCAGAACCAGCATATCCGGATGCTGCAGCAATAACCGACATAACGCCACGCGCCGCCGCTCGCCGCCAGAGAGATTGTTCACATCGGCCTCCCAGGGGGGCAGACGCAAGGCATCGGCGGCCACTTCAAGCTTGCGATCCAGCTCCCATGCCCCGGCCGCATCGATCTTATCCTGCAGCTCGGCTTGCTCGTTCAGCAAGGCCTCGAAGTCCGCTTCCGGATCGGCAAACGCGGCACTCACCTCGTCGAAACGCTGCAAATAGCCCTTGAGCTCGGCCACCCCATCCTCGACATTGCCGCGCACATCCTTGGCTGAATCAAGCTGCGGCTCCTGCGGCAGATAGCCAATTTTGATTCCAGGCTGGGGCCGCGCCTCGCCGTGGTATTCGGTATCCACCCCCGCCATGATGCGCAGCAGGGTGGATTTACCGGCACCGTTATAGCCGAGCACGCCAATTTTGGCACCCGGGAAAAAATTCAGGGAGATGTCTTTTAGGACTTCTTTTTTCGGCGGAACAACCTTGCCGACCCCATTCATCGTGAAAATATACTGCGCCATAAATGCCGATAGCTCCAGCGATTAGCTACAAGATCAAGTATTTAAAAAATATATCATACCCCAACGTCGCAAAACAATGCCACGGTTTAGCGGGCATGTGACTCCATAAATATGTAACTCCATAAAAAGGGATTGGCTGCATTTGCCGGGGTATCGCTAAAATCACCTTGCCCAGACCCGTTCTCAAAGTCGCGAAATCCAAGCGATCACGTTCGATGAGCACCCCATGACTGCCCATGCCGGCTTGGTGTTGTTCCATCGCTTGTTTCGTCTCCTCGACCTGAATTGTCTCAATCATCTCGAGGAAGCGGCCTAGCTTTTGTAAGAAAATTGACAGGTTCTTTTCGCAACACTGGGATTGACACATACTCCAGCTAACCGATCACCGCCAAGCAGTCAACCGCCTCGACACGCCTGTCCAGCAGGGCGAGACACGTCATCTGGGGCTGACGTGGCAATGACAGCAGCACCGGCTCGCCACGGCCAGCGCCGTCGAGTGACCGTTTCGCCGGCAACGGCCCCTTGGCCTGCTCACTGACCTTCGGTTAAGCTGAATCCCGTGATTGGCCCAACAACTCAACCGCGTGTCCCCATGGCCCTGACATCAACCCTCGTCAAATTCGGTTTGTAT
>CAYFSA010000050.1:4920-19611 GCA_964345605.1 uncultured Ectothiorhodospiraceae bacterium | reverse complement strand
AGAAGCCGTAAGGTAGGTAGGCTACCGGGCTTTCACCGCGTTGATGAGGTGACTTTAAGGGTGCACTAAGGTACGCGATGCGAACCCTACCGGACTCGGGCGCAGCGCGCCCCATCTGCGTTCCCATGCAGCGCTTGGGAACGAGGAGGTCCAGGATAACGGCGGCGGGCGGCCACAACTGGGACAAATGCTCAGCGGCCTGAGCCAGTATGCGCAAGATTTACAGGGGGCCGAGCGGGGCGCGCAGGGCTTCGGTGAGCCGCGGGCACTGGTCGATCAGGCTGCAACTAATATGAATCAGCTCCAGGCTGATTTGCTAGGCATGTCGGCTGAGCAAGCACAGTCAATGAATGAGCGCATGCAGGGGCTGAATGAGCTGTTGCGCACGGCGATGAATGGCTAATTTATAGCCAATTGAGCTGCTTGCTCGTGCCCACGCTCTAGCGGCCCGAAACATACGTAGTGCTGGAGCGTGAAAACCATAGGCTCAGGTAGTCAAAGCTGCAAGTTATCAATACCTTATTATTTATAGGGTTTACTCGTCATATAAGGAACGCCTGAAATATGGCATGATATGCACAATGGCTTTATCGTACTGGACGTTGCTGAACAAGCCCTGAAATTGCTGAAAGCGGCTCACTTTACTTAAGAGTGCCTGAGCTTCGCTATTCGAGAGGGAACCGAATACTTGTTCAACCACGGTTCTGCGGTGTCTGGCCTGATTGTTCATGAGATAGAGATGGGTGGCGAGATTACCGGCAACTTCTGGTGGAACATCGCCGGGAAATTGGGTGCCAAGCACAACCCCAATACCGAATGCGCGTCCCTCGCGGACCAATGTCTCCAGCTTTTTATTGCTGGCGACCCGATGGGCCTCATCGAAGACCAGCAAGTGCTGTAATTTTTTCGGCTGCGCTCTGCGCATCGCGTAGCCGTGAATTTGGACTATCAGCAATTCTGCTAACGCGGCCTTGATGGCGTCGCTGGGCAGATCGGAAAACTTGAGCGATAAACGGCCTTGCATAAACCGCTCGAAATCCACAGTGGTACCATATTCGGGCGGGAAGAGCTGCAGATCGACCAGTTGCTGTACTCGCATGGCAGCCGGATTATTGTCGCCATACCTTTCTTTCATCAGTTCGAGGACGCGGGTGAAACTCGGCCAACTCACCTGGTTTGGCTGCACCCATTCTCTTAATTTGATGCCGGCCTCTTCATAAGCGGCTGCCAATGCCTGCTGCAGTTGATTAGCTTGTTGGTCGCCTAAGCGAAAAATTTTGCCGAGCAGGTCTTTCAGCTCATAGGTATAGGCAATGGGTTGTGCGCCGGAGGGGCCCTCCGGCGGCGGCTGCAGGGGATTAAAGGGCAAACCCTGGGTGCGCAAATCGTAAACCTGCAGACCTAAGGGATCGACAAATTCGGGCTGCCAATAGTCGGCTTTGAAATCGAAGATTGTCACCGCATGTTGTGCCTGGCAACAAGCCGCAATCAGGCAATTGATGGTTTGCGTTTTTCCGGAACCGGCATCGCCGGTCACGAGAAAACCAAAATTATTTAATGGATTGGTATTGCTTTGTTCTGGGTCCCAGAAGATCGGTCGGTGGTGTTCATCATGCCCGATTAACAAGGGAAACATTAATGAGTGGGATGGCGTTTGCTCATCGGACTTAGCCATCTTTGCGGGCTCGTCAGGGGAAACCCATGGTTTCTGAGGATTGTCTTGCTGAGCCCTCGTTTTCGTTTGATTTGTTGCTTGACCGCTAGGCTCGGCAGTATGAGTCTCGGGCGAGGCTGTTTGCGTGACAGTTTCCTCGCTATCCGAGACAGCTGCCGCATTATCAAGCTCGATATGTGAGGGAATGGCAATTAAATCTTTCAATGGTGGAAATAATTGCAATAACCATTTCTCTTGGCGACGCCAATCAAGGAATCCAGTTTCATCTTGGTGAGACTGGATAAACTGCAGCGCATGATCCAGATTGAGCCATTCTTGCGAAGATAGCTCAAGCTTGAAGCCTTTGAGTGTCTTGACTCTTTGCAAAGCCTTAGCTGGTTGAGATTTATCACCTTTTGGAAAGCCACTTTTACGGCCGGCGACAACAACCGGCTCGCCAGTGGCTTGATCTAAAAACTGTTCAATTTGGTGGCGCAGCTTATTTTTTTGGTTTGGGGCATCGCAGATCGCAATTTGCCGATGGACCAGAACAGTGCCATCGATTTGTAAATTATAGTCGACCTGCTTAGGGGTATCATCAATGAATTGAGCGGGTATTGAATCCAAAGATTCGTGTTCTCGGACGGCTTCGCTGACATAATTAGCCAAAAACAATGCCTTGTCTTTAGATAAATAGTTCTGTTCGGTCAGGTTTTGGCGGTCCTTGAAGTCGGCCCATTCTTTGGGCCAGTCGCGTGAAGGTGAAGTTATGTTTGTATCGGTTTCGTATTCGGCATCGAACTCTGCCTGGGTTGGTAGTCGTTTAAGTTTCTTTCCTAAGGCTCTATAATCCGCAATGGTGGCTAATGTGGTTCTGACCCGAGGTGTATTGACTGCCTTTTCGAGCAGCCATTCCGGGATAAGTTGCCACTCATTATTGTTCTGTAATGCATTTAACTGCTTAGCAAATTGAAATAATCGTCTAATTATTACAGTTTTCAAGAAATCTTTGCTAGGTCGCTTTAGCCGAGTGATCAGTGGTATTTCATTTTCTATTCGATCAAGATCCGATTGGTTTAGTTTAGTTGATGCTCGTGTCAGCTCATCATAGACATCTGATATTATGGTGATTACTAAGGCAGTGTTTTGAGTGGCTACAGCGATATTTGTGATTTGTCGAAAAGCATGATCGAGTAAGCTGATATCTCCTAATTTACGCATTTGCTCAACTTGATCAAAACTAATAACCAAAATTCCACCAATGGTTTGGAGTATCAGATCGAGTTGTCTGATCAGTCCCAGTCGGTCAGTGGAATTGTTAAGTGGGCTTAAATCCAATTTTGCCAGACGAGGACTGACAGTGCCCTTTTGCAGAAAATTCATTGCTGCTTGATCGCCGATATTTGCAAGTAACAAAGCGGCGATTACTCCGGCGGAAACGGGCTCGGATAGAAAAGACCGAGCATCGCGGCTGATTTTTCGGGCTATTTTTCGAGCTTGCTCGATCAGTTGTTCTTCCTTGTCTTGGTCGGCATAATGCTGAAAAGCGAGGCGTTCTTTTTTGGTTGCTTTAGCCAGTAATGCCTCGGCTAATCTTTGCAATGGTGCGCGATTATCTTCAGTTTCAAAATATCTTGAGGCGAGCTCCCTGAAAATCGCACTAATCAACCATTTTTCATAGTCTTCGATCGTTACCGGTGCGGTAAGTTGTAGCGTTACTGGGAATACCCCAGATTGCGGATCAAAAGCCGCCTCTTTTAGTCCGGTAACTAATAAATGGCTTTTGCCTGTGCCCGCTTCCCCACTAACCAAGGCAATCCGAGCGCCCTCGCTAGCAATATGGCGACGAGCATGCTCAACGGCGGTGGTGATGGCCTGTTTCGCTTGCTTCTGTGTAGCCTGATCATCGATATCCAGCTCAATCAGTTTGTCCGCTTCTTTGATCGAGGCTATCGAACTAAAGAGTTCGTCAGCAATTGGACTATGTAAAAATTCATCTGCAAGTTCATTTATCATTATTTCCACTCCACGACAACCAAATGAACTGTGTCTCGTCCCCAACGAATCTCGCTTCGATCAGGATCTGGTAATTGCGCCAACAAATTGGCGCGAGTCAAATCTAATTTTTCCTCCATTGCAGCCTGCAAAACTCGCCGTTTGAAATCATCAAGAGAACCGGCATCAGCATAAACGCGCCCATAGGCGTCATAGACTTGATCTATGGCCACTTGGCCGCGAAACGGCGGGGTCTCCAAGTCTTTAGCCACTGTCAGTACCCGCTGTGCGAAGGCTTCAGTTGTCGGAGAATCGTTTATTTTTTCTGGGGAATGCGCCTGCGCGGTTTGGGTTTTTTCAGTTGTTGCCGGTTCATTGGCATTGAGTGCCCGTTGGAGTAAAGTTGTCCGTAGGTCTTCAATTTTGTTTGAAGTCAGGCCAAGCAGGCGACTTGAGAGCTGCTCAACTGCTTGCTTCATACCATTGGCAGTTGCGCCAGCCATCCCCGCAAGAATGGTATGACCGATCACTGATCGAGGGCCCAATAGTGGATAGGGTGGCGTGACGAAATCGGCTATCACAGGTTTGAGTTGCCGCCAAACAATTTCAGAACGGATACCATCCGCGCCGATGGTCTCTGGCCGCTCCAAATTAAAGGCCCTACCTAAGATTGCATATCGAAATCCTTCTGCCTTTTGAAAACGTTTTTTGACGTTAGCATCGTCAGGGTCATAAGCAAGGGCCTGGAATAATAGCCGGCCAGTGCATAATTTATCCCACGTAACGTCTCGATCTTTACCTAACTCTGACTGGGCTACTTGCTCGCCTTGGGTATTGAGCTTGATCTTATTGTCTTCTACTTCCAGGTATCCCTGTTGGCGCAATGCTTTTATGCCTGCGTGTACCTGCTCCAAGGTTAAATGTTTCTTCAAATAGTTCGCGATCTGCTTATCTGTAAATGTTATAGACTTTTTGTAGAGATATAACAAAATGAATTGACTATGTGGAATGGGTGAGATAGCGAGCTCAGGTAGTCTATGCATTTGAATTGTTCTCCGCAGCATGAATCGTTTGATAAATGGTTTGCCAAACCGCTTCTGGTTGTTGTGCCACTACATCAGTGGAAAATCGCATTAAGCGGTAACCTTCTTTTTCCAAAGCCTTTGCTTTTTTCTCGTCTAGCCTGCCTTGTTTGAGGCTATCATGTTGTTTGCCGTCAATCTCGATAATAAGTCGGTCTTCAGGTGATAGCAGATCAACCTCAAAGTGCATCAGGCCCGATGTGCTCAAACTTTTTAAGTGTTGATTGGCTTTAAAGCGGCCGCGTGTTTCCCGTCTTGCCTCCAGAATGAAATAAAGTAATCCTTCGTAGGCACTGCGTAGTACGGGTCTAATACGATCTTCGTCAATCAAGGCATTGAAGATAGTTTGTTGTTCGTTGCCGATGGGTACCAAACCCTGCAGGATTTGTTTAAGCGTCCCCGTATCCTGTTTTTCGGCAAAAAGCATCTGTATGACCTGGGCCGTGCTGGCAAATGTAACAACGGGTATCGAAACATCATGGGCAAACAACTGGTTGGCTAAAACGAGTGCTTGATCAAGATCGAAATGCAGGGCTAGGTAATGCTCTGTCTTTGGAATGCGCTTTGTATGATAGCGATAGCTTTGGATTGTTGTCTGATGATCTGGCGAAGGCGCAGCGAGGATAAAACTTTTGTTGCATTGATCAAGGTCATAAAGAAATGCTTTGGCATCGAGGCGATGCTGGTCTGTCAAAATGGAAATAAGCGGTTGTCCGCGAGTCCGTATTTGTTGATGGATAGCTAGGAGGTGCTCAGGATGTATTGAATCTCCTGGTGACATAATAGGCCTTGTCAATTGTCATCTATCTCATCATTGATCGTATCGTGCAAACAGTTGGCAAACAAGAGGGTCAAGTGAAGTCATGCAGAAGCAGGTTGTTGGCAGGCCTGAAACGGCGGGAGTTCAAGGTGCGCCCGGGGCAAAGCCCGGGGGTTCGGTATGAAATATTAGCCTAGGCTGGCTAAGCCATTTCTCATAAAGAATCAATTACTGCCAGCGGAACTGGAAAAGGGGTTCCCAAACTCGATGTTTGGGAACCAGGTAAACTCCATAAATTTGAGGACGAGAGGAATGCTATAGAAGAGATTAGCGAGCTTTCGCCTTACAAACCTTTTAACGCCTCGCCGGCGGCCGCAACGGTTGCATCGATATCCGCGTTGCTGTGGGCGCTGGAGACAAAGCCGGCCTCGAAGGGCGACGGTGCAAGGTAGACGCCGTGGTCTAGCATACGATGGAAGAAGTGCTTGAAGCGCTCGGTATCGCAGGCCTGGACCTGGGCGAAATTGCCGACTTGCGGGGCGTCGGTGAAGAACAGCCCGAACATGCCGCCGACCTGGTTGGTGGTCATGGGGATGCCCGCGGCCTGAGCCTGCTCGCTGAGCCCATTGACCAGGCGTTCGGTCTTGGCGGTCAGGTCGGCGTAGAAGTTGTCCTGGCCGACGAGTTCCAGGGTCTTGATGCCGGCGGTCATGGCCAGGGGGTTGCCCGCCAGGGTGCCAGCCTGATAGACGGGGCCGAGCGGCGAGAGATGGCCCATGATGTCGCGCTTGCCGCCGAATGCGCCGACCGGCATGCCGCCGCCGATGACTTTGCCCAGGCAGGTCAGGTCCGGTTCAATGTTGTACACGCCCTGGGCCCCGGCCGGGCCGACCCGGAAGCCGGTCATGACCTCGTCGAAAATCAGCACGCTGCCGTATTGATCGCAGACCTCGCGCAGACCCTGCAAAAAGCCCGGCGCCGGCGGCACGCAGTTCATGTTGCCGGCGACCGGCTCGACAATCACTCCGGCGATGTCGCTACCGACCTGCTGGAAGGCCTCGCGGACCTGATCGAGGTCGTTAAAGGCAACGGTCAGGGTATGCTGGGCGAGGTCAGCGGGTACGCCCGGCGAGGTCGGCACGCCATGGGTGAGGGCGCCGGAGCCGGCCTTGACTAGCAGGGAATCGACATGGCCGTGGTAGCAGCCTTCGAATTTTAGGATTTTATCTCGGCCGGTATAGCCGCGGGCCAGGCGCACTGCGCTCATGGTTGCTTCGGTACCGGAGTTCACCAGGCGCACCATGTCCATCGACGGCACGCGCTCGCAGAGCAGTTCCGCCATGCGGGTTTCGAGCACGGTCGGCGCGCCATAGGACAGGCCCCGGCTGGCAGCCTGCTGCACGGCGTTGATGATGTCGGGATGGGCATGGCCCGCAATCATCGGCCCCCAGGAGCCGACATAGTCGATGTAGCGTTTGTCATCGGAATCGTACAGATAGGCGCCTTCGGCATGCTCGATGAAAATGGGCTCGCCGCCGACTGGGCGGAAAGCGCGCACAGGGGAATTGACCCCGCCGGGAATGACTTTTTGCGCGGCTGCGAAAAGCTCTTGGGACCGGGACATAGCGCGGACTCCTTCAAGGTTTGTGGGTGGTCGATCAATAATGATATGAGCCAATGGCTATTCATCGCGTTACGGTAAGCCGGCCCACAGTGGCGTGCCGACCTTGCCAAAAAGCCGACAGTTTAACTGACTGATGCCCGCTCATATCAAGCAGCTTATAAGGCAACACACGAAAAAGAGTAGACCACAACAACCCTACTCTGCGCATAGCCCGGCGAGCTGCCGGGCGGCGGCGCGGATGTCCGGGGCGGCGAAGACCGCGGCGATCACGGCGATGAGATCGGCCCCGGCGGCCAGGACGTCCGAGGCATTATGGGCGTCGATACCGCCGACGGCGCAGATCGGCACCGGCAGCTCAGCCTTGGCGGCGGTGAGCACGGCCAGCGGCGCCGGCGGCGCGGCGGGCTTGCTGGACGAGGGGAAGAAGCGGCCGAAAGCGACATAGCTTGCCCCGGCCGCGACTGCCTGGCGGGCCAGCTCGAGATCGGCATGACAGGTGGCGCCGATGATCGCGTCGGGGCCGAGCCGGGCGCGGGCGGCGGCGACCGCGGCATCGTCTACCCCGAGATGGACGCCGCAGCCGAGTTCGGCAGCCAGCTCCAGGTCATCGTTGATGATCAGCGGCACTCGATAACGCTCGCAGCGGCGCTTGAGGGCGCCCGCTTCCTGCCGGCAGCGGGCCGCGGTGAAGGTTTTTGCCCGATACTGCAGATAGCGGGCGCCGCCTTCCAGGGCTGCCTCCACCTGGCCGAGCAGGGTCGGCAAAGCGGCTTCTTCGTGGTCGGTGATCAGGTACAGCCCGCGCATCAGGTGATGCCTGCCTGTCGGGCCAAATAGGCGATCCGGGCGCTGTGCTCCAGGGATGAGCACCACTTGTAGGCCAGATTCAGGTCGCGGTCGGCGGCATACAGGCCATGGCCGCGGACGATAACAATGCGATGTTCGCGCAGGCCGGCCGCGACCTCGGCGGGGGCCCGCTGCAGGTAGTCCGCATAGGGGATATCCAGAACGGGCACTTGCGGGAAATAGGCCTGGCCCTCGAAATCCAGTGCCCTGAACGGCGTGCCGTCAAGGGTCAGGGCGAGGGCGTGGGGCCCGTGGCTGTGCAGGATCGCGCCGACATCATCGCGGTTGTGGTAGACCGCCGCATGCAGCGGGGCATCCAGGGAGGCCCCCGCGGGTGGGGCGGCAGTCAGCTCAGCGGGAACCAAATCTTGCTCGGTCAGGGCATCGGCGCAAGCCCCGCTAGGGGTGATCCAGTAGTGCTCGCCGACGCGCACCGAGCCGTTGCCGGAATGGGCGTCGTTGTCGCCGGCCTGGCGCAGCCAGCGATAATGGCGGACGAGATCGGCTTGGG
Organism: uncultured Ectothiorhodospiraceae bacterium; assembly: GCA_964345605.1. GTDB lineage: Bacteria > Pseudomonadota > Gammaproteobacteria > CAYFSA01 > CAYFSA01 > CAYFSA01. The sequence goes on along the minus strand of CAYFSA010000050.1, from coordinate 11,139 downwards.
GGGTGATGGCGGTCATGACGATGGCGTTCCTACTTATGGCATTCCTGTTGCTGACATTTCCGTTTATGGCAGGGGTGAGCAGTCGCTTGCCCTTACTGCTCACGTAAACTGATCACGGACCAGCCGCGTGCTTCGGCATGGGCTTTTAGCACCGGATCCGGATCGACCGCCACGGGATAGGTCACGGTCTCCAGCAGGGGCAGATCGTTGCGCGAGTCCGAATAGAAAGTGCTCGCCGTGAGATCGAGTCGCTGTTCATCCAGCCATTGCTGCAGGCGCTTGACCTTGCCTTCCTGGAAACAGGGCGTGCCGGCGATGCTGGCCTGAAAGCGGCCGTTGATCACGGTGGGGTTGGTGGCGAGCAGATGCGGCACGCCCAACTCTCGGGCGATCGGCTCGGTGATGAAGCGGTTGGTCGCGGTGATGATCACGCAGGGGTCGCCCTGGTCGCGATGCGCCTGAATCAGCGCCCGTCCCTGCGGCAGGATGATCGGCTTGATCGACTCCTCCAAGAAGGTCTCCCGCCACTGCAGCAAGTCTTCTATGCGGTTAGCCGCCAGCGGCCGATAGGCGAACGCGGCGAATTCGTCGATATCCAGCGTGCCGGCGGCGTACTGTTCATAGAAGTAGCGATTGGCCTGTTCGTACCGCTCGCGCTCGACGATTCCCTTGGCGATTAGGAATTGACCCCAGGCGTAATCGCTGTCCCCGGCCAACAGGGTGTTGTCGAGATCGAAAATGGCCAGTCCCATGCGTGCCGCTTCCTCTGGTGGATGAATGAGCTGCGTATTTTACAGGTGATACGCTGCATTGCACCATGTTATGCGATCATTGCCGATCATCCGGTGGTGTGGAAGAATGCCGTGTAAACAGCCATATTGCGTCGATCGTGAGCGGACAGGTTATAGATTCAGAGGGTTTCCGGTTGAATGTGGGCATTATTGTCTGCAACTCGGCCGGGCGGGTGTTCTGGGCCAAGCGCTATGGCCAGGATGCGTGGCAGTTTCCTCAGGGGGGTATTCTGCCGGGGGAAACGCCGCGCCAGGCGATGTTTCGTGAGTTACTGGAAGAGACCGGCATCAGTGCCGAGCATGTCCGCCTGGTAGGCGAGACGCGGGGTTGGCTGCGCTATCGCTTGCCGGATTATCTGATCCGGCGGCGGGCCTCGCCGGTCTGTATTGGCCAGAAGCAGCGCTGGTTCATGCTGCGGCTGGTGGCCGCCGAGGATTGCGTGCGCCTGGATAGCTGCCCGCATCCGGAGTTCGATAACTGGCGCTGGGTGGACTATTGGCACCCCTTGCGCGAAGTCGTGTTTTTCAAGCGCCATGTGTATCGCCTGGCCCTGAACGAGCTCGCCCCTTATGCCCGGGGCGAGGCCAGGCCGCGCCGCCGCAAGCGCAAGCGGCGGGAAAACTGAAGGCCGGAGCCTGAACAGGCCCCGGCTACCGCCCACGCGGGTAGTTACCAAGCCGCGTAGTCACCAACCGAGGATATTAAACGGTCCATGTTCGACACCTTGCGCCGCATAGTACAAGAGGTCTCCGCGGCCGCCGATATCGGCCAGGCACTGGATATCATTGTCTCGCGGGTGCGCCAGGCCCTGCAGGTGGATGTTTGCTCGGTGTACTTGAGCGTACCCAACGAAAACCGGCTGGTGCTGCGAGCCACGGCCGGCCTGAAGCAGGCTGCCGTGGCCCGGGTGCAGATGGATTATGCCGAAGGCTTGGTCGGGTTGGTTGCCGAGCGGGCCGAATGCCTGAATCTGGCCGATGCCCACGGCCATCCGCGCTTCAAGTTCTTCCCGGAAATCGGCGAGGAAACCTTCCATGCCTTCCTCGGCGTGCCGATTATCCATAATCGCGCCGTGGTCGGGGTACTGGTCGTGCAGCAGCATGAGCAGCGCGATTTCGACGAGGCCCAGGTCACCATGCTGATCACCCTGGCAGCACAGCTGGCCGGGGCCATCAGTCATGCTCAGATCGCCGGCGAGCTCAGCGCCGACAAATCGCGGCAGCACTCGGGTGAGGTCTATTTGAGCGGCATTCCGGGAGCACCCGGGATCGGCATCGGTATTGGGGCCGTGGTGACCTCGTCGGCCGAGCTCGAGCTCGTGCCCGATGAGCCTGCTTATGACATTGAAGCTGAGCTGGAGCTGTTTTGCAATGCCGTCGCCGAAGTGCGCCGCGATATGGGCGAGCTTGGCGAGCGCATGCGCAGCCTGCTGCCGGCCGAGGAATTGGCGCTGTTCGATGCCTATATCATGATGCTCTCCGGCGACACCCTGGTCGAGCGTACGATGGAATTGATTCGGGCAGGCAACTGGGCGCCCGGCGCCCTGCGCCAGAGTATTCAGGAAAATGCCGAAATCTTCGAGCAGATGCTCGATCCGTACCTGCGCGAGCGGGCCAACGACATCTGGGATATCGGCCGGCGCCTGCTGACCCGGCTGCAAGTATGTGAAACCCATCTGCGCCAGTACCCCGAACGCACCATTTTGGTGGGTGAGGAAATCAGTGCGACCCAGCTGGCCGAAGTCCCCCGCGAGCAATTGGTGGGTGTGGTCTCGGTGAGCGGCTCGGGTTCTTCGCATGTCGCGATTCTGGCCCGCGCCATGGGGGTGCCGACGGTGATGGGCGTGGCCGATCTGCCGGTCAATCGGGTCCATGAGCGCGAACTGGTGATCGATGGTTATCTGGGGCGGATCTTCCTCGAGGCGCGTCCCGAGGTTAAGGAGGAATACCAGCGCTTGGTCGCGGAGGAGCAGGCCCTGACGGCCAGCCTGCGCGAGCTTGCCCAGCAGCCGGCCATCACGCCGGCGAACGAAGCCGTGCCGGTGCTGGCCAACAGTGGCCTGCTCGCCGATATCAAGCCCTCGGTGGATTCCGGCGCCGAAGGCGTGGGGCTGTATCGCACCGAAGTGCCGTTCATGGTGCGCGATCGCTTTCCCAGCGAAAGCGAGCAGGCCGATATCTACCGCCACGTTCTGACCTCCTTTGCCGACTGTCCGGTGATTCTGCGCACCCTGGATGTCGGCGGCGACAAGACTCTGCCGTATTTCCCCATCCGCGAGGAAAACCCCTTCCTGGGCTGGCGGGGGATCCGGATCTCGCTGGATCATCCCGAAATTTTCTTGACCCAGTTGCGAGCCATGCTCAAGTCGAATCAGGGGCTGGGCAACTTGCATATCCTGCTGCCCATGATCAGCTCCATCGACGAGCTCGAAGAGGCCTCGGTGCTGCTCGACCGGGCCTGCAATGAACTCAACGACGAGGGGGTCACGGTGGCCCGGCCACGGCTGGGGGTCATGATCGAAGTCCCTTCGGCCGTCTACGTCACCGCTGAGCTGGCACGGCGCTGCGACTTTCTGAGCGTGGGCAGCAACGATCTGGTGCAGTATTTGCTAGCGGTGGATCGCAACAATGCCCGGGTCGCCGGGCTGTATCGCTCACTGCATCCGGCCGTGCTGCGGGCCCTGCAGCAGGTCGTCACGGCCGGTCATGGGGAAGATAGGCCGGTGAGTATCTGCGGCGAGCTGGCGGGCGATCCGGCCGCGGTCATCCTGCTTTTGGGCATGGGGTTTGATAGTCTGAGCGTATCCATGGGAAGCCTGCCCAAGATCAAATGGGTGGTGCGCAGCTTTACCCGCGCCGCCGCGGCCGAATTGCTTCAGGAAGTGATGACACTGGAAGATGCCAACATGATTCGCGAGCGGTTGAGCCAAGCATTGGTCGATGCCGGCCTCGGCGGGCTAGTGCGAGCCGGCCGGCGCTAGTTTTCAGCAGGCGTCCTCACTCGGTGGCCGACTGCAACAACCGCTGCACCAGCTCGTTGCTGTCGTCCTGGTGATCGAACTCAGCTAAGGGGGTCCAGGACATATCGGCCTCAAGGCGATAGGAATCGATATAGGTATGGGGCGGGTTGCCTTGCCAATCTTCGGGTGAGAGCATGGAAAAATAAGTCTCGCCATTAGGGCGCTGATAAAGATGATAAATCTTGCCCGGCTGGCGTTTGAAATGACAGCGGGCCGCATGCAGCTGCTGATCGCGCCGGGTCTCGTCGAGGACCGCATGCGCCTCCTTTTGCAGGGCGCGAATTTGATCGGCGATGACCTTCAGTTTAGCGCCGGCCCGGGCATTGACCATCTGATCGGCGTCCTTGATCTGTTTGGCGACATCGACCAACTCCATACTCGGTGCCTGGCGGCTTACCGGATAAGGCGAGCTGTGTTCGGGGCCCCGGTGAAGGCGAATATCGTCGTCTTTTTTCAGGTCGTCACTCATTGTGCGGCAAGATCCTTAAAGCGATTGGAATAATTCCAGGCTAACCAGTCTGGGCGCTGGATGCAAGCTGATGGCCACGGGCTGGCGGGGCATAGCTCAAGCAAAATCGCTGCGCAGCCGACCTCTTAAAGCACCTGTTAAGCACCTGTGATGACATCCTCTTAACTAAAAGCGAGTAAAGGCGTGAGCTCCATCCTTGAATCGATTGGAACGACGGCAGCGGATATTGCCGCGTTGGTCAACGTGGCGGATATCCTGACTTCGTTACTGGCGGGTGCCATCGGTGGCTTAATGACTTTGCTACTTGCTTGGCATCGTCTTCATCGCCAGCACAAATCCCTGCAGCGCGGCCAGGATGAAACCGTGGTCAATTTCAGTATCGAAGCCTTCGAGCCGATCGAACAAGGCTATCGACTACGTATCCTGTCATTGGAACCAGAAATGTCGATTGAAGATTTCGTTGACAATCCGGCGCTGCTCAAATCGCTAGGCAGAGCGGTCCGCCAAACCACCGTCGCCGATCCTTTGGTACGCTTTGAAGATCCACATTTGGCCGAAGCCTTATCACGCACCATCGTAAATCATGTCGGCGGTTGTTTCGGTTGGCTGAACGCCTTTGCTGTGGCCGGTGCCGTAGGACCAGTCGCATTGGTGGTCTTGAATCTGCCCGCGGTGTTTACCCAGACAGGCAACGATCAGGGAGTGGTTTGACCATGTCTGCAGAACGGCGCCGTGCCCCGCGCATGACCATGTCCCTGCCGGTCAAGGTCTGGTGGGAAGATAGCCCGCCCCAGGAACTCAGCACCTGCGATGTCTCTAGCTCCGGGTTGTTTCTGTGCTGTGATCCGGCCACTTTCCCCCCCATTGGTAGTGAAATCGAGGTGCAAGCGCTCAATCAGGGTGATGGCGAGGACCCCCCTGTTATACGCGCCCGCATCGTCCGGATTTGCCAGGGGGGGATAGGCATCGAAGTGCTGGATTGAGGATAGGCCTCACGCCTTAGTCGCATACCGCCCTCAATACTTCCCGCTCGCGCAAGGTTTCATGAACACCCTGTGCGCCGGGCGAAGCTGGCGCCCAATCAGGAGGTGAAAGTCCTCCGGGCGGAAAGGGCTAGCACCCCGCCGTCGCCCCGAGTCATGGCTGTCGTCCGCGTGGGGCGGGGGAAAGCGTAGGCAGGGGGAGGCCTAGTATGGACCTTTGCCTGCTGAAGGTCTTCGGCTCTGTTGTCACGACATGATTACCGCCGCCTTATGGCCTTGGTGGGGGTGCGTTGACGCGGTTTCTGGAATGGACTAAGTTTATTAAACTTAGCCAGATAATGGGAGGAAGGCATGGAAACAGTCAATATCCATGAAGCCAAAATCCAGTTGTCCCGGCTCCTTGAAGAAGTCCAGCAGGGGCGACCAATCGTGATTTCCAAAGCGGGCAAGCCCATAGCCCGGCTGACTCGGGTTGACGCGCCTGCGCTGGACCAGAAGCGGCGGCTGGGGTTCTTGGCGGGTCAGATTGACGTCCCGGAGGATTTCGACCGTATGGAGGAGGAAATCTTCACCATGTTCGGTGGGGACGATGCATCTTCTGCTTGATACCCATGTGTTGCTCTGGGCGGCCGGGGCGCCAGATCGTCTTTCGAAGGAGGCGGTTGCGCTTATTGAGGATCCCGCCAATACCTTGTGGTTTAGCGCAGCTAGCCTTTGGGAGATTACCATCAAGCGGGGATTGCGCCGGTCCGACTTCCGGGTGGATGCGGAGGTTCTCCGGCGAGGGCTGGTGGAAAACGGGTACGAGGAGCTCTCTATCACAAGCACGCATGCCATGGCGGTGGGCTATTTGCCAGCGATCCATAAAGATCCCTTTGACCGGATCTTGGTCGCGCAAGCGGAATGCGAGGGCGCGCTTTTGCTCACCGCGGACAATTGGGTCGCGAAATACTCTG
>CAYFSA010000050.1:0-4820 GCA_964345605.1 uncultured Ectothiorhodospiraceae bacterium | reverse complement strand
GAATGCGAGGGCGCGCTTTTGCTCACCGCGGACAATTGGGTCGCGAAATACTCTGCCCCCATTCGCCTGATTTGATTGTTGGGTGCCAGCCTGGCCCTTCTGTTGCTAATTAGTGTCTCAGAGTCATTGACATATACCGCGGTGAGGTGACGTAGCTAGCCGTCTTAGGTGATGTCGGTCACGAACCAGCAATGTCACGCGATGCTTTCTTGCCTGGCTTTCGCCGCTTGGGGTGTGGGACTTCTATCGATCCATGAACTCTATCCCTCCACTCATGCCAGGCAATAATCGCTGTCCACCGGTGTCGATGAGTTCACCCAAGACCCGCACCGTCTGGCTGACCGGATCGATTCGCCCGACCACCCGATCAATTTGAGCGGTCACCGGCTGCGCGGCCTCGTCCAGGCGAAGGATGAAGCGTTGGCCTGGTTCCAGCCTCGGCAGCCAGGTTGAGGGCAAGACCATCTCGACCCCCAGATCGTCAGTCGCCACCAACTCGATCAAGGGATCGCCCTTGGTGACATAGGCAAAGGGCTGGGCCGGGCGCTGGGTCACGATGCCGTCAAAGGGGGCGGTCACTCGGCAGGGTTGGAGCTTGGCCTGGGCGCTTTGCAGCTTGGCCTTGGCTACATCGACCTCGGCGCTAGAGAGGGTCAATTCCAAGGGGCTGATGTTGTCTAACTCTGCTAGACGACGGTTGACCTCCAACTTGGCCTCGGCCGCACCTAGTTTGGCCTGGGCTACGGCCCGCTCGGCCTTTTCTAGGCGACAGTCGAAGCTCGCCACCAGGGCGCCACGACGCAGCGCCTGCCCCAGGCGGACGGGCAGGCGGTCGATGCGCCCGGCCAGGCCGGCCGCCAAGGTGGTGGTGTTGGGCGCTCGCAATTGGGCGCGGGTGTGCGGCGCTAGGCCGGTCGTCTCGCTAGGTGCCCCGCTCACGCCCGAGAGCAGCAAGGCGAGGATGCAGGTGAGGGCAGTTTTTCGCATTCGCCGCATGTTAGGCGCCATCCTTTTTAAAGTTTTTCAGAAAGACGCAACCATTGTTGTCCCGCCAAATCAGTGTATGACTCGCAAAGGCACCGGCGGCTGAGGCGTCAAGCCGACGGTATGCTGGCCCAACGGTTCGTCGGCGGGCCGCCTGTTGGCATCGCGTTCGGCTGCCATCTTGGCATGGCGAGCGACGGCATCGAAGGCAATACGACCGCTCACCAGGCCGGTCTGGGCATCGAGTTTCAGGCCGGCCGGTAGCCCTTCGGCTGAGTAAGTCAGGCGATCGCCAGCATCGGGATTGCCAAAGACATCGGTCAATACGAACTGGATCGACGTGCCCTCGGCATCCTGGCGAGCTGGGATATCAAGATCAAGGGGCGCGGGCGGATCGTTCAGGCCGGCGACCATGATCGTGAGCTGCGCCGTGGCCTGGGCGCCTTGTGTGTCTCGGACACGATAGACCAAACTGGTGCTTCGCTCTTGGCCGGGCGCTAGGTCTTTGAATTCGCCGTTTGGATCAAACCGATAACTGCCGTCTGCCCGTAGCATGAACAAGCCACCACCATCCCCCGGCACAACCGTACCGAGTTCGGTTGTCAGGACTTCCCCATGCTCGTTCAGCAACGCGTCCAAGATCAGTTCGTCATCATCGGGGGGAGTGTCTTTGTCGTTCACCAAGACACCGGTCGTCGCATCGTGCCTCACCATACGACCTTGCTTGGTGCTCTCCCAGTCGTCCTCGGCCACCGGCGCGATATTCTCGACCATCCAATAGAGGTTGACCTTGGCCAGATGCTTTTCGGATTCCACCGTGGTGTCAGCGGCGGTCATGGGCATGGCGCTGAGTACGACTTGATGGATCCCATCGCCGTTCGCCCCGCCTCGCGAGGCCATGGCAGCGAGCCGTCCCGTGATCCGACCCTCCTCTAGATCAAGCGCGAGGCCCATCGGTAGACCCGCCGCGGTATAGCGAAGTGGCTCGGCCGGTAAGTCGGTGGCCGCGAAAAGGTCCCGTATCTCTAAATCGACCATCGCCCCATCGGTATGCCGTAGTCGTCGATAATCCGCCAATGGGGCCCAGGTTCGGGTCAAGATCGCCTCGGGATCGGGTAATTCGCCCTGCTCCCAACGCAGGTTCAGCATGCCGATGCGGTCGGCCAACTCGTCTAGCTCATAGGTCTGATAACCCGTCGGTACCGGATTGAGGCCCAGACTGACCCATAAGGTGCCCAAGGCGTCTTGGACCGCCGCATAGGCCTGATACTGGGCCAGGCGCGAGCGCAGGGAACGCACGTCTTCTTGCAAGCGTTCCACGGCGCGTCCCGTGTTGGCTTCCTCCGCTTGCCGGGTCAGCCGCGAGATGTCGGTCTCGATGGTGCTGAGTTGCGCGGCCCGCCGATAGCGTTTTAACGCGTTTTCGTAACGCTGCCAGGCGAGATGGACCTCGGTGACCACGGCCATGTTGACGGCCATGCGCCGCGCCAGGGCAAATTCCTTTTGCGTCTTGGCCTGCCGGAGCGAGGGGCGGGCACGCACCAGGTTCATGAGATTCCAGGTCACCTGTCCGCCGGCCTCGGCCCAGGTGTTATTGACCAGGAATTCATTGCCGTTATAGCGTCCGGCATAACTCAATTCCAGGCCCGGCAAGAGCCTTAACAAGGCCTTGCGGGTCTCCAACTGGGCAATGCGGTAATTATACATCTGCTCGTTTAGGTCGGTGGAATTGACCAAGGCCAGTTGTTCCAGGCGGGGCAGGTCGGCCTCAATCGCCGGCGGTTCGGGCGCCTGTGCGGGCAAGGCCAATTCCAGGGATTGGCCAGGGGGCAGATTGATCAGGCGGGCCAGTTCCAGATTGCCGACTTGCATGCGTTGTTGCAGTTCTTCCAACTGCTGCACCGTTTCGGTCAAGAGGCGCAGGTCTTGTAGCACATTGAGCGGTGAGGCCAGCCGCTCGCTGCGCACCTGTTCGAGTTGGGCCCGCAGTGTCTTGGCCTCTTGCATCAGGCGGGCAAAATCCTCGGCGATGCGTTGATTGGCCGCGCTTTGCCAATAGCGAGTCCGAACCTGTTGCAAGAGATTCAACATCACTCGCCGCCGCGTCAATTCGCTGATTAACAGGCGGTCGGCCTCTTGCTTGGCCTGAAAATAACTCACCCCAAAATCCAGGATATTCCAGGTCAGGGTGATATCCCCGGTGGGGACATTGATCTCCTCGGAGGTCGAGCGCTCCAGAGACTGGCGTCCGGTTTCCAGGGAACGACTGCTTGAAGCATTGAAATTGCTGCGATGCCGATAGCCGGCATTGGCCGCTAGCAGTGGCAGCATATCGAGCCGGGCCAATTTGAAGTTGCCCTCACTCAAGGCCGCCTGCATGAGCTGTGTGCGATGCTCCAGGTTATATTTCACCGCCCGCGCCATGGCCTCGTTTAGGCTCAAGGCCGACCTCACCGGCGCTTGCTCGGCGAATATGCGTTCCCGATCCGTGTCGATGGCCTCGCGGATATCCTCTGCCGTCAAGCGTTTGGGGTGGACCACGCAGCCGCCAAGCATGACGGTGCCACCAAGCAGCAGGCCGGCGAGCATGATCGAGCGAATGAAATGGGCATGGATAAGGGTTTGAGTAGACATTTTCCGCTATAAAATTGATTAGATGGGTTGTTGGGTTAGTAAATAGAGGATTGGTAAATAGAGGAAAGGCCGTCGCGGTCAACAATAATAGGCCAGGGATAGAGGTGCCCAAGCAACCGCCTGGGCACCAGGATGTGGCCTTGGTTTTCCGGTCTAGCTCGCCAGGCGATCCGCTTCCCTGTCCACGTATAGCAGGTCTTGCAAGAGCATGTCCCGCTCCTGGGCGAGGAAAAACGGACCTAGCCCCATTAATTGCTTGGCCAAGGACGGCTTGCCTAGCCACACGGGTTGATCCTCCATGCCCCGTGCTTGCGTCGCCTCATCCATGGCCTCTCCATTGTCAGCCTCTTCAGCGTCAGCCTCTCCATCGTCAACCTCTCCATCGTCAACTGGGGCATTGTCATCTGGCCGCACTTCCTCCCGAGGTGCAGCCTCGCCCGCCGGTTGGACCTCCCTCTCCTGGTCGTCACCTTCTTCGTCTTGGCCGAGAAGCACATCGAAGGTCGTCGAGGCCTCGTTGCCTTGGGAATCGCGGGCCGTGACGCGGATCTGGAACTCCGTATAACCGGCTTCTTCGGCGGCATCGATCTCGACATCGAATTGTCCCGACCCGCTATCGAAGCGGACGAACTCCGGTAGGGGCGAGCCATCGCCGAGGGTTGCCTCGATGTTCAGCCGCTCGGAGGGATCGGAGTGCTGGAAGGTCCCTTCCTCCAATGCAAAGGACTCGGAGCCCTCGCTGCCTAGCAGGCGATCCCGGGCCCTGGCGGTGATTGTGATGGGATTGTCTTCCTGACCAGCATCGAGGCCGCTGAATCTGTCGCCGCCGGCCTCGGCATTCGGCAAGGGCTGAGTCACCGGTGGTTCGGCAAGCCCTTCGTTCCCGCCCGCCGAGGTGTTCGTTCTGCCAATGGGCCCATCGTCCATGCCAACCTCGGCGTCGGGTTGATCGATGCCCGAGCCATCGTCACTCGGCGCATCGTCACCAAGATCCACGCCGTCATCGATGTCGAACGCCGGGCCCATGTCCGTCTCGCCACGGGTATCGATATCGAGCGTGACATCACTGCTGTCTTGCGGCGGCGGGGGCTGGGTATCGAGTCGGCTCTCCACCGTGACGGTCGCGGTTTCCGCGATCCCATCAGGCGTGCTGACCGTGTAGGTGAAGGTGTCGGTGCCGGTAAATCCGGCATCCGGGGTGT
>CAYFSA010000049.1:8021-20009 GCA_964345605.1 uncultured Ectothiorhodospiraceae bacterium | reverse complement strand
GCCCGACCCTGCACCCGCCCAGCTTCTATGCCACCATCGGTATGATTGCCATGCTCTCGGCCGTGCTGCAGGCCCCCATGACCAGCTTGCTCGCCCTGCTCGAATTGACCGGTGAGCCGGCCATTATCCTGCCGGGCCTGGTCGCGGTGGTCATCGCCGATCTGATTTCACGCAAATTGCTGGGCCGAGGTTCGGTTTTCGACCATCTGCGCCGGCTGACAAGCCAGCGGCGGCAATCGCGGCAGGCCGACGACCGCCGTTGAAGCCGAAGGAGTGAATACGATCGGCCGCGCCATTTGCACTACACGACCTCCGGTCGCCGGCACAGCGTGACTGCATGGGCTGAATGGGAGCCGATTTGCGACACCGCAGCCAGATAAGCTAACTTACGCTGGCTAAGCGCGAAACCGCACCGCCTTGGGCTGCGCCCAGCCAAGGCAATTGCCCGAACCTGCCTGTCAGTGAGCCGAAAACGCCATGCCGAATTGTGATTGTTTAATCCAAGCCCCGTGGATCGCGCCGGTCGAGCCACCCGGGCAACTGCTGCAAAACCATGCGCTGATTATCGATCAGGGCAATATTGTAGCGGTATTGCCTGCCGCCGATGCGGCGCAGCGTTATGACGCCAAGCAGCAGGTGGATCTGCCGCATCATGTGCTGCTGCCAGGCTTGGTCAATGCGCACACCCATAGTCCCATGACCCTGCTGCGGGGTTTGGCCGATGACCTGCCGCTGATGACCTGGCTGAAAGAGCATATCTGGCCGGCGGAAGGCCGCTGGGTCGGCGAGACCATGGTCCGAGACGGCACGCGGCTGGCTGTGGCGGAAATGCTGCGCTCAGGCACGACCTGCTTCAACGATATGTACTTCCATCCCGACGTCACCGCCGAAGTGGCCGGCGAGCTTGGGATGCGCGCCAATATCGGCTTGATTCTGGTGGACATTCCCTCAAGTTGGGCAAAGACCACCGAGGAATACCTGAATCGTGGCATGGCCGTGTTCGAGCGTTTTCGCGAGCACCCCTTATTACACTTCGCGTTTGCCCCCCATGCTCCCTATTCCGTGGGCGATGAGGGCCTGGCGCGCTTGCAGGCGCTGGCGGCGGAAACCGGCCTGCGCACCCATATCCACGTGCACGAATCGCGGCACGAAGTCGAGGAAGCCGCGGCTCAAGACGGCCGCCGTCCGTTGGCGCGGCTCGAGCGACTCGGCCTGGTCGGCTCTGGCCTCATGGCGGTCCATGCCACCCAATTGCTGGACGCGGAAATCGCCCTGCTCGCCGAGCGCGGTAGTCATATCGTGCATTGCCCCGAATCCAATCTCAAGCTGGCCAGCGGCTTCTGCCCGGTCACCAGGCTGCTCGAGGCCGGGGTCAATGTCGCCCTGGGCACGGACGGTGCCGCGAGTAATAATGACTTGGACATGCTCGGCGAGATGCGCACCGCCGCCCTGCTGGCCAAAGGGGTAAGCGGCGATGCGGCCGCCGTCTCCGCCGAGCAAGCCTTGACGATGGCCACACTCAATGGCGCTCGCGCCCTCGGCCTCGAGCATCGGATCGGCAGCCTGACCCCGGGCAAAGCCGCCGATGTCATCGCGGTGCGCCTCGACGAACTGGCCAGCCAGCCCATGTACCACCCGATTTCGCAGGTCGTCTATACCGCAACCCGTCAACAGGTCTCCGATGTCTGGGTGGCCGGGGTGCATTTGCTGCGTAACGGTGAACTCCTGCGCTGTAAGCGCACCCAACTGCTGGAAACCGCCGCGAGCTGGCAGGCGAAGATCGCGGTCGATGCGTGAGCGCCTACCTTTCACTCTAAACTGAACCTTCAGAACGCCTAAGGTAACCCGCACCATGGATAACGCCGATTACAATGAGCTGCGCAAATTCGATGACCTGGCCCACCGCTGGTGGGATCCGGAGGGTGAATTCCGCCCGCTGCACGACATTAATCCGATCCGGCTCGAATACATCGAGCGCCACACGTCGATGGTCGGCAAGCAAGTGGTGGATGTCGGCTGCGGCGGCGGAATCCTGGCCGAAGGCATGGCTGCTCGTGGCGCTGAGGTAACCGGTATCGACATGGCCGCGCAGGTCATCGCGGTGGCCAAACAGCATGCCGAAGACGCCCAGCTCGCCATCGATTATCGCGTGCAAGCGGCAGAATCTCTGGCTGCCGAAGCCGCCGGGCAATTCGATATCGTGACCTGCATGGAACTGCTCGAGCATGTACCCGACCCGCGTCCCACCATTGCCGCTCTCGCCACCTTGGCCAAGCCGGGCGGGCATGTCTTCCTGTCCACCATCAACCGCACCCCCAAAGCCTTTATGCTCGCCATTGTTGGGGCCGAATACATCCTGCGCCTGTTGCCCCGGGGCACGCACGACTATGCCAAGCTCATCCGTCCTGCCGAACTCGATCACTGGTGCCGCGATGCCCACCTGACCGCCCAGGCTATCACCGGCATGGCCTATAATCCGATTCTCAAAACCCCGCGACTGACCAAGTCCATCGATGTCAATTACCTGATGTACGCCCGGCGGGATTAGTCATTGCTGCTCGGATTCGGCGCGCGGTGACAAGGCGAAGTGAACCCGGCACCGCTGCTCACACGTACTCGTCAGCTTCTTCTTCATCATCATCATCGAGATACTCCTCGAATGCGGCGTCCGCGTTACTCGCCCGATAGGCCTCTTCGCCGTCGATTACACCGCTGTCCAACAGCTTGCGCAAAGCACCTGCCATGGTCTGCATGCCGACCATGGCACCGCTTTGGATGGCGTTGTAAAGCTGCTCGGTTCGTCCTTCGCGGATAATATTGGCGACCGCTGGCGTATTCACCAGGATCTCTACAGCAGCGACGCGGCCGTTGCCATCCCGGTGGCGCACAAGCTGCTGGGCGATCACTGCCTGCAGCGAGGTCGACAACATAGCCCGGGCGGGTACCTGCTTGTCTTCGGGGAAGGCGTTGACCATGCGATCAATCGCCGTCACGGCACTGCCGGTATGCAGGGTACCGAACACCAGGATGCCCATCTCCGCGGCGGTTACCGCCAAGGCAATCGTCTCCGGGTCGCGCAGCTCGCCGACTAGAATGACATCAGGGTCCTCGCGCAGGGCCGAGCGCAGGGCGGCGGCGAAGCTCGGCGTATGCTGGCCGAGCTCGCGCTGACTGATCAGGCAAGCCTTACGCCGATGCACAAATTCGATGGGATCTTCGATCGTCAGGATATGGCCGCTGCGCGAGGCATTGATGCGATCGATCATGGCCGCCAGGGAAGTCGATTTGCCCGAACCGGTTTTACCGCTGACCAGGATCAGTCCCTGCCGATGTCGGCAGAGCTTGGCTAACACATTGGGCAGGGCCAATTTTTCCAAACTCTGGGCGCTTGTCGGAATCAAGCGGAACACTGCACCGAACCCGCCGAGCTGCTCAAACACATTGACCCGAAAACGCGCCTGCGAATCCAGATCAAAGGCGAAATCGACACTGTTCTCGGCATGCAGTTGCTGCCACGCCGCCGCCGGCATGATCTCCTCTAGCGCGGCCTGCACCTCATCACGCACCAGGCGCTTGGCCACCACGATCTCCAAAATACCATGCCGCCGAATACGCGCCGGCTGACCGCTGATGACGTGCAAATCCGAACCTTGCCGGTTAATCGTTTCCTGTAACAGATTGGTGAGCGCGCTCATGGACAGGTACCACTAGGCTTCATGACATAGCCAGATCGATTTTAGGCAGCAAATGGGCATCGCTGACATAGCGCTGGAATTGCCGCTTGTCCTGGGCATGCAAGAAGGCATCATCGGCATCGATTTCACCGCGCTGCAGGGCTTCCATCAAGGCTTGATCCATGAGCTGCATACCGACCTCCCGGCCGGTCTGCAATTGACTGGGGATTTGGTAGACCCGGTCGGTCTCGATGAAGCGGGCGATCGCATTGTTCATCAGCAAAATTTCCAGAATTGCTTGACGGCCTCGGCTATCGGCGGTTTTGACCAACGTTTGTGTGACGACTGCGTGCAGGTTTTGCGCTAAGAACGTCTTGCCCTGGGAACGCAAGCCTGGCGGAATGGCATCCAGAATACGGTCGATGCTTTTCGCCGCGGTGGTGGTATGCAGCGTGCCGAATACCAGATGGCCGGTCTCGGCGGCGGTCATGGCCAGCCCGATCGTCTCTGCATCACGCAGCTCGCCGACCAGAATGATATCCGGATCCTCCCGCAAAGCGGCCCGCAGCCCGTCGCTAAAGCTCGGCACATGCGTGCCCAACTCGCGCTGAATAAGCTGGGACCGGTCACTGGCGTGCACGAATTCGATCGGGTCTTCCAAAGTGATGATATTGGCGGCCTCACGATGATTGATTTCATTGATCAGGGCCGCCAATGTGGTCGATTTGCCGGTGCCGGTGGACCCGGTGACCAGGATGAGCCCTTGCGAAAAAAAACTGAGCTGCTTGACCACGGGTGGCAGACCCAGGTCATCCAGGCGCGGCACGTCGTTGGGGATATACCGGAAGGTGGCCCCGATACCCGTCAATTTACGGAAGAGATTGACGCGAAACCGCCCGACTTCCTCAGCCACATAGGAGAAATCGAGATCCTCGCCGGCCTCGAACTGCTGTTGCTGACGCTCGGTCAGAATTTCGCCGAGATACTGCTCCATCTCCGTATCGCCGAGGTCGCGAAACTTGATGGCTTTGAGCTCGCCATGGATGCGCAGCATCGGCGGGACACCGACGGCCAAATGCACATCCGAGCAGCCCTGATCCCGCGCCAGTTGCAAAAAGGCATCGATACGCGCCATGGTGCTTCCTCACTCAACCGTTAAGTCAATAATAGATCCAGGCGCTCACCCAATGCCGCCATGGATTGATAGCGATCGTCCGGGGTAACTGCCATGGTTTTATGCACCACCGCGGACAAGGTCTTGCTGATCTCGGGATTGACCTCGTGCAAGGGCTTAGCATCGCCGTTTAAATGGTGGTAAATCAAGGCCATGTGATCATTACCCTGATAAGGCGGCTGGCCTGCCAGAACCTCGTAAAGGATGATACCCAGGCTGTAGATATCGGTGCGATTGTCCAGGGTCTTGCCCATGATTTGTTCGGGCGACATATATATGGGCGTGCCGACCAACAGGCCCGTTTTGGTTAACTGGGTGTCATGGCCGCGGGTCATCGAGGCAATGCCAAAATCCACGACCTTCACCAAATCGGCCTCACCTATCAGGATATTCGCGGGTTTGAGATCACGATGGATGATATCGTGCTGATGGGCGGAGGCCATACCTTTGGCAACTTGGCGAATGATGCCAAGGGCCCGTGGCTGCGGCAACGGCTTGCGCGGGCGCATTTCTTCATTCAGCGAATGGCCTTTGAGGTATTCCATGGAAATCGCCGCCGAATTGCCGATGCGCAGGAAGTCATAAATCCGCACGACATTCTCATGAGTAATACGGCGCGTATAGCGCAGCTCATGCACAAAGCGTTTAATCGCGGTTTCGTCCTCGGCCAGCTGGGGATTGATAAACTTCAGCACGATCTGCTCGCCGACTTCTTTATCCTCAACCAGCACCACCGTACCGAAGGCCCCTTTGCCAATGCGGCGAATAACCCGGTAACGTTGCGCAAGCACTTCACCGGCCTCCAGCATGGCGGGATTGATATGCACATCGGCATCAGCCGCTGCCACCACCTGAGCCGGCTCGCCATCGCCGTCGGGTGCTGCCGTAGCGGCAGTCAGCGAGGCCTCGATTTCTGCTAAAGCCTGGGCCGCCCACTCCTTGACCGAATCCTTGGCCTGGCCGGTACGGCCGGTGATGGCCCGTTTGATCGACGGCGCGGTGCGCTCGTCAACGAGTTTGGGCAGAGCCTGCAGAACTTCGCGCTTAACAGTGGTTTCGGTGTCCTCCAAGCGTCTGACCAGATGCGGAATCGCCCGGGGGCTGCCGATCGCGCCCAGCGTACGGATCACGATAGCCCGGCTAGCCGGCTCACTCTCCAGCAGTTCCAGCAAATGGGGCACAGCCCGCTCGTCCCGCAAGCTGCCGAGGGCATCCATGGCGCGCTCACGGACCCACCAATCGGTATCATGAATGGCCCGGATCAGGTGGTCGTAGGCCCGCTCATCCATATGGGCGTTAATCACTTCGATGGCAGTGCGCCGCACGAACTGATCATCGTCCTGAATCAATTCGAGCATGGCATCGACCACCTTGGGTCCACCAATTTTGGTCAAGGCATCGGCGGCCCGCTCGCGTACCCACCAATCACGATCCTTGATCGCAACCAGCAGATCCTTAATCGCATCGGTATCAGCGATAGCGTTGAGCACTTCCACCGCGGCGCGGCGCACATATTCCTGCTCGTCTTCCAGTATGCCAAGCAAATGATCCACCGTTTGCGGATCGTTAAGCTGAACGATGGCATCGATTGCCTGGCTTTGAATGGCCATATCGGCGTCCCGCAGCAATTCACAGAGTTCGCCGACATCCAGCGGGGCATTAGCCATTCCCAAGCCCTTGAGGGCTTCCTTGCGAACCGACTTATCGGGATCTTGCAGCATACTCTGCAGATGCCCGACGACCTGGTCATTGCGATACTGAGCCAGTGTCTGCACCAGCATGCGCCGGATTTCCGGTTGGCGCGCCGACAGGCGATTGACCAATTCCGGAATCAGGGCCGGATCGGTCTTGGCCTGCAACAAGCGAAATATGGTGGCGCAATTGTTCTGATCGAATCGAAAAGCGGCCCGCAGCAAAGCATGACTGTCGAGTCGGTCGCGATGATGAAACAGCACATCGATGACCGCCGGCTTGGAGACTTGTAAATCCTCGAACAGCTCGATTAATTGATTGGGATCGCAGCGATTGCTGGCTTTCAGGACTTCCACCGTAGCGGCGACGACTTTGGGATTGGCATCGCGCAGACCGGCAAAGTACGCGGGCAGCGTGTCGTTATCCAACAAGCGGCTGAGAATGCCGATCAGAAATGCTCGCTGCCCCGGTCCCGGATTAGCCATGCCACGCAGAATTTCCGGGACAGCCGTAGCAGCCACCGGCTTGAGCTTGGCCAAAAACTGACTCGCCCGCGCATCATCGCCCGCCTCGAGACTCAGCAGGCGCTCCACCAATCGGTTTGCCCGATATTCAGCCAACCAGCCCATGAAAGGTCAATCCTCCCGCAAGTGACTAAGCGCGGATCTGGGCGATACGCACGATATAGGTCTTGTTCACCAGGCATACCGGCCGCTCCAGCGCATCATTGCCAGGCGCCGCCGCGGCGGTTACCGTGAACAAGCGCAGGAATTGCTGTCCCAAAGTGTTAATATAATCATAGAGGCGGCGCCGTTCCGGAGGCAGCACTTCACGAATCAGGCCATCCAGGATGGAACCGTCCATCATGAATAAGCGGCATTGGAGTTCGGTCAGCTCGTCCTCAAGGGCTAGCGAAGCGTCATCGTTCTCACAGCCGACACGTACCAGGGCGTGCTTGTTGTAGAATCGCAAATCGCCGCTGGCATGACAGCGCACCACCAGGAAGGGATCGGGGCTGTTGAGAATTTCAGCCGGTTGCTGGGTCGGCCGGTCGTCTTCGCCGCAGCATTCGAGAAAAACCGAGCCTTCAACCCGGCCTTCGGGGTGCACCCAGAGTGTTACCGGCGTTTCGATTTTCGGAATAGTGAGAAGTTGATTACCCACGATAGCGACTCCACATGCCTGCTTTGCCCATTAACGCCGCTGGCATGACCAGCGTGTTCTTCGATCTCGATGGCACCCTGGCCGATACCGCGCCCGATATCATCGCCGCCCTGGACTGGCTGCGCCACGCCCTCGACATGCCGCCCTTGGACTATCCGCGCATGCGCGATCTGGTCTCCCATGGCAGCGCCGCCTTGGTGCAGTATGCCTTTCCTCTGGCCGACAGCGTTCAGCATACGGCTTTGACCCAGCGATTCTTAGACCGTTATCGCGCGCAATTATGCGTTCGTACCCGGCTATTCACCGGCATGCCGAGCCTCCTTGCGCACATCGAGCAAGCCGGTTTGCGCTGGGGCGTAGTCACCAACAAGCCGGCGCGGCTGACTCGACCATTGTTGCATATCTTGGGGCTTGCGCAACGCGCCGCGGTGATTGTCAGCGGCGACACCCTGAGTGAGCGCAAACCGCATCCGGCGCCATTATGGCATGCCTGCCACCTAGCCGGCTGCGAGCCTCGGCAATGCCTGTATGTCGGTGATGCCGAGCGCGATATTCAAGCGGGTCTGGCGGCCGGCATAACCACGCTCATTGCCGATTACGGCTACATCGACCCCGACCAGCGCCCCACCCAATGGGGTGCCCACGGCCGCCTCGCCACCCCAGGGGAACTCTTGCAATGGCTGCCTGCCCAGCAGCCCTAATTTATACCTCGTTAAGCTGATCGCTCATTGACACACACAACTGCTTTCATGGCCAAGACTCAATCCTCCAGATTTCAGACCGCAACGCAACTGCTTGATCTCAGTCTGCCGCGAGCCGGCAAACCCCTGCACTGGGGCCAGCTCAGCGGCAGCGCTCTGAGCTTGGCCTTGGCCGAGGCCGCTCGCCAGCTGGATGGCTGCGGGGTCGTCGTGGCTGCAGATAACGCCAGCGCCGATCATCTCCAGCAATCGCTCGAGTTTTTCCTGGATGATTCGACGATCCCCGTGCTCGGCCTGCCCGACTGGGAAACCCTGCCCTACGACGTCTTTTCACCGCATGAGGATATCGTCTCGGCCCGGTTGGCGACGCTGCATCGGCTAACCACCTGGCGCCAGGGCATTCTGGTCCTGCCGATTACCACCCTCATGCACCGGCTTGCACCGCCGAGCTATCTGCATGCCCATAGTCTCGTTCTCGCCACTGGCGAGCGCTTGGATTTTGATCAGCTGCGCCAGCGGCTGGAGGCTGCCGGTTACAACCCAGTCGCCCAGGTCATGGCTCATGGCGAGTTCGCGCTGCGCGGCAGCATTGTAGACCTTTATCCGAATGGCAGCAGCTTGCCGTACCGCATCGATTTACTGGATGATGAGGTCGACTCTATCCGTCTGTTCGACCCGGAGACCCAGCGCTCCATCGAACAAGTTGAGTCAGCACAATTGCTGCCGGTTCACGAATTCCCCCTTTCAGCCGAGGCTATCAAGGGGTTTCGCCAGCGGTTTCGCAGCCAGTTCGAGGGCGACCCGCAGGCGAGCCCGATTTACCGGGAAGTCACTGCCGGCAATGCCCCCGGCGGCATCGAGTATTATTTGCCGTTGTTTTTCGACCAGCTCGCCACGCTGTTCGATTACCTGCCGGGCAATGCCACCTTTTTCCTGACCGAAGGCATCGAGGCGGCTGCCGAAACCTTTAGCGATAATGTTCTCGAGCGTTTCGAACAACGTCGCTACGACAAAGAGCGGCCCCTGCTTGAGCCCGAGCAGCTGTTCCAGACACCGACAGCAGTACTGGCGCAAATCAAGCAATACGCGCGCGTATCGATTCAGGCCGCGCCGATCCGGGAAAGCGGTTACGGGCCGAACGCGCCAGTCGAGGCCTTGCCTGATCTGAAGCTGCAGCCCCGCAGCCGCGAGCCGGCCTCAAGCTTGACGGCCTTTCTCGCCGAACCGGACCGGCGCGCGCTATTTGTCGTGGAATCCGCCGGCCGGCGTGAACGCCTACGCGAGGAATTGGCCCCCTACGGCATTCGCCCCAAAGACATTGCAAGCTGGCATGACTTTGTGACCGACAGCTCATCACCCGGCCTCGGCATCGGCCCGTTGGAAGACGGCCTATGGCTGCCCAACGTCGGTATCGCCGTGCTGACCGAGCAGGCCTTGCATAGTGAGCGCGCCAAGCAGCAGCGCCGACGCACTAAGCCGACCGTTGACGAAACTGCGCTGATCAGCAATCTCAACGATTTGCATGAAGGCGCGCCGGTAGTCCATGAAGAGCATGGCGTAGGCCGCTACCGGGGCCTGCAGACCATGAATCTCGGCCAGGCCGAGGCGGAATTCCTGACTCTGGAGTACGCCGGTGGCGACAAGCTCTACGTACCAGTAGCCTCTTTGCATCTGGTCAGTCGTTATACCGGCAGCAGCCCGGAAACCGCCCCGCTGCACAAGCTCGGCAGCGATCAATGGCAGCGAGCGCGGCGCAAGGCGGCGGAGAAAGCCCGGGACGTCGCTGCCGAGCTACTGGATATCTATGCCCGCCGGGCCGCTGAGGCCGGTCGGCAATTCACGGTTGACGAGGCTGATTATGCGGCATTCGCTGATGCCTTCCCGTTCGAGGAGACGCCCGATCAGGAAAAAACCATCGCCGCCGTCCTTGACGACATGGCCGCGCCGCAGCCGATGGATCGGGTCGTGTGCGGGGATGTCGGCTTCGGTAAGACCGAAGTCGCCATGCGTGCAGCCTTCGTCGCCGCCCATACCGGCACCCAGGTGGCGGTGCTAGTACCGACCACCCTACTCGCCCAGCAGCACACCCAGAATTTCCAGGATCGCTTCGCCGACTGGCCGGTGCGCATCGCTTCCTTGTCCCGCTTCGGCGGACAAAAAGCGCAAACCAAGACCCTCCAGGAAGTTACTGAGGGCAAGATCGATATTGTTGTCGGCACCCACAAGTTGCTGCAGGCCGATATCCGCTTCCAGAACCTGGGGCTGGTAATCATCGATGAAGAGCACCGCTTTGGTGTGCGGCATAAGGAGCGCCTGAAGTCCCTGCGCGCTCAGGTCGACACCCTCACCCTCACTGCCACCCCCATCCCGCGGACATTGAACATGTCGCTGGCAGGACTACGTGAACTGTCTATCATCGCCACCCCACCGGCGCAACGCCATGCGATCAAAACCTTCGTCGGCGAGTGGAACGACAGCCTGATCCAAGAAGCCTGCATGCGCGAGCTCAAGCGCGGCGGCCAGGTGTATTTTCTGCACAACGAGGTGCAGACCATCGACAAAATGGCGCACCGGGTCGGCGAGCTTTTACCGGGGGCACGGGTGCGGGTCGCCCATGGCCAAATGCCGGAGCGCGAACTCGAGCAGGTCATGCTGGACTTTTATCATCGCCGCTTCAGTATTCTGGTTTGCTCCACCATTATCGAAAGCGGTATCGATGTCCCCTCGGCCAACACCATCGTCATGAACCGCGCCGACAAACTCGGCCTGGCCCAATTGCATCAGTTGCGCGGGCGAGTCGGGCGCTCGCATCACCGGGCTTATGCGTATTTGATTACCCCGCCGAAGGCCGCTATGACCGCCGATGCCGTCAAACGCTTGGATGCCATTGCTAGCCTCGAGGATCTGGGCGTGGGCTTTACCCTCGCCTCGCATGACTTGGAAATCCGTGGCGCCGGGGAGTTGCTCGGCGACGAACAGACCGGACAGATTCAGGAAATCGGCTTCACCCTTTACAATGAGCTGCTGGAACGCTCGGTCAAGGCGTTAAAAGCTGGGGACAAGCTCGAACTCGACCAGCCCCTGCATAGCGGTACCGAAATTGAGCTCGGCATGCCGACCCTCATTCCGGAAGACTATGTGCCCGATGTGCATAACCGTCTGATCTTGTACAAACGGATCGCCTCAGCGCCCGATGAACAAGCGTTAAAAGAACTGCAAGTCGAGCTGATTGACCGCTTTGGCCTCTTACCGACGCCCACCCAAAGGCTATTCGAGGCAACCCGCCTGAAGCTCCTTGGCAGCCGCTGTGGGATCAAGAAGCTCGAAGCCGGCCCGCAAAGCGGCCGCTTGATCTTCGGCAGTGCGCCGCAAATCGATACCGCCAAGCTCGTCGAGCTTATTCAAAGCAAGCCTCAGGTTTACCGGCTCGATGGCCAGGACAAGCTTGTCTTCAAGCAAGCCATGAATGAATTCGAGCAGCGGGTCACCATGATCGAACAAGTCGTCAAACACGTCGCGTTACCGGAAGCCGCTTAAGGCATAGGGCAACTCGGCGAGGCGGGTTAAAACCCGCCCTACAGGC
>CAYFSA010000049.1:0-7921 GCA_964345605.1 uncultured Ectothiorhodospiraceae bacterium | reverse complement strand
CTCGGCGAGGCGGGTTAAAACCCGCCCTACAGGCCCCTTACGAAGGCTCATCGGTGAATGATTGCGCCGAATGTAGATTGATGCCGCGTATGACCGAAATAATCCAGCTCGGCTTCGGGATAACGCTGCAAATCGATCTCGATCGGGGCCTGTGCCATCAAGCGGCCATGACGCGGGCGCAGATCGAGCGCCGCAATGCCTTCCATGGGCGCGCCCAGCACACTGATCGACTGGTCATAGGCGGCCACATAATTGGTTCCCTGCGTGCCGCCGACCAGCGGTTTAGTGGCAAACACCGCATTGCCGGTGACGCGTTGCTCGGTATCTGGGGCACCATCCAGTACGCGAATCCCTTGGCCACGAGACACGATCGTATTATGAAAAATGGCAATACGTTTAGGGACATCATGATGCGGCTGGATCGCAATGGCCGGGAAATCATTGGCCGTATGCTTGACAAAAAGATTGTTGTACAGCGCAATGTTGCCTTCACCCTGAAACAATGCCTCGGTGGGATTGCGATAAAACAGGTTGGCATAAATACGGTAGCTGTCGTTTGCGCCCCGGCCGCTGCCTGGCCAATGCCCCACTAGCACCGTCGGCCGGGCATGCTTGCGGGAACCGCCGTTGGCTTTACTGAAGGTGTTATGCCGAATGATAGTGGTTGCCGAGTGGGTTGGCGCATCCGGCAAGTTGGCAGGGCGGTTGACCTGATGCTTGATCTGCAGGTTGTAGCCGATGGTGTTGTGAATAGCGTTACCTTCGATCAGGCTCGCAAAAAACGGATCACGACCGTTCGAATTGCCGAGATAAAGGCCAGTCCCGGCGCCATCAATGCGATTATCACGAATCTCCCAACCCCACGCCGGACTTTTGGTGGAAATGGCGACGGTCTGCTGATGGGCATCGAATCCCTGCAATAGGAGATCGGCCAGAGTAATATGGTGGCCCCAGTCGGCATGGCCTTCCAGTTTGACTCCATCCACTGGAATCCCGTGGCCCTCGAGCCGTAACCGGCGAATCTCGAGGTAAGCCACATTGACCAGACTGATGGTGTTATGCCCTGGCCGGGCGTGGAACACGGTCCGATGGCCAGCACTGCCGCGGATGACGATCGGTGCCCGCGGTTTGCCCTGCAGATGATGCAGTGGCAAGCCGTGCCGATAATCGCCCGCGGCCAGCGTCAGCACATCGGCCGGGGCCAATTTACGTAAATATTGCCGATAATTTTCCGGACACGCGAAATACTCGGCAGACTGCGCATGGCCCAGCCAAATGGCCAGCCCCAGCATCAAGACCGCGAACCCCAGGCGGCCAGATTTTATCCGCATCATGTATAGCTATTCGATTATTGACGACTCTACGATCTGCCTAGCCGGCACTGCGGCCAGGGTGCTGCCACGCTCGAGCCGAAAGGCTACGCTGAAATCAAGATTCGCACGATCCGCATCGATTTCGATAGTGCGCGGTTGCCGCCGATTCGGCAGGGCCCCGCAAGCCTCGCCATTGGTGCAGATCACTCCGTCGTTATCCATGTCCGTTCCTGCAACCAGGTGATAGCGACCGGCAGGGACCTGTTCAAACCCGAAGGCATAGCCCTTGGCGGTGGGCTCGAGTTGGCGTTGCTGCACAACCCGGTGGGTATCGGCATCGAGCAGCAGCACGTAGAGCAAGCCAAGACTGCTGTCGCGGCTTTGTTCCAGGACCTCGACTTGCACGCGCGCCGCGGCCTCACCGGCAGTGCTGTCTATGCGCAGCGTTGCGGCATGGCTGCCGGCTGCAAGGGTCTGCCGCTCGACCCTGACCGTATAACGTCCCAGGCCACTGACCTCGTCGATAGCGGCAGGCGCAGCCTCAAGCCAGTCAGCATCCGCCGTGATGCTGTCAATGCGTAGTTCGCCATCGCCAAGATTGCTGAGCGTCAGTGTTCGACTCGTGTCGAACGCGCCCAAATCGAGCTGGCTTGGGCTGACGCCGAGCACGGGTTCGACGTCGCGGCTTGCAACCGCCTGGGTGGCACGATTCGCATCGATCAAACCGTAACCGAAACGATCATCCCGCCCCGGCTGACCCAAATCCTCTGTCAGCCGGCCGTTGGCGAGCAGCTGCATGAAACGGCCGGCATCCAAATCGGGGGCCAATGAATGCATCAAGGCCGCAACCCCGGCAACGTGCGGTGCCGCCATGGAGGTGCCGGATAAAAAGGCATAAACCGGTCTGATAGCAGCACTGGAATCGTCGCCCAGGGTACTCAGGACGCCATCGACGTTGCCGTCCCCATCGCGATCTACCGTGAGATCACCACCCGGCGCCGCTACATCGATGCTATCCCCGAAATTCGAATAACCCGCCAGGCGGGAGTCGGCAGCCACAGCGCTGACCGAAATCACCCCCTCGTAAGCCGCGGGATAGCTGGGTTGATTGTTGCCATTATTGCCCGCCGCCGCGACCACGATGATGCCCTGCTCGAAGAGCTGCGCATACAATGCCGCCTCCGTTTGGCTTGCGCTCGGGCTCCCCAGGCTCAGATTGATGATATCAGCCGCTCTGTCAGGCAGCACGCCAGCATCGTTGTCAAGCCCGGCTGCGTAGCGTATCCCTTGCAGCACGTCGTATAAGGTACCACCGCCATCCCGTCCCAACACCCGGATTGCCATGAGTTCGGCCTGGGGGGCAACACCGGCCACGCCCAGCCGGTTGTTGGTCGCCGCCGCAATCGTTCCAGCGACATGCGTGCCATGAAAACTGCTCCGATTGGTATGGGCCCGATCACCCGGGTCCGTGGGGTTCGGATCGATACCGTCACCATCCAAAGCAAGATCCCGATTGGCGACAAAATCATAGCCATTACCGCGCACCTGGTTTTGCAAATCTTCATGATCGAGCAGCACCCCGCTATCCACCACGGCAACAATCGTTTCCTCGCCGTTCGCACGCTCCCAAGCCTGGGGCAGATTAATATTGGCATAATGCCATTGCGCGCCAAATAAAGGGTCGTTGGGCTCGGCCAGGGCCTGCACGCGATAATTCGGCTCGGCACTGGCGATATGCGCTTGCCCGCGCAAGTCCTTGGCGGCTCTTAGCGTGGCTAACCGTGCCTGCAACGCGGCCGGCAGTGGCTCGGCATCGGCGAGTAACTGCGTGGGTGTGGCGCTGCTGTCCAAGGCTTGCCTCTCTGCACCGACCTGCCACAGTGCCGCGCGCTTGGGGGCAGTGCTTGCAGTGCTGATCTGCTTATCCTGTTCGGGGCCCTGCTCGCGCACCACCAGCTTGCCCGGCACGAACGCGTCACTCAGGCGTAACTGGCCTGGCGATAGCGCAGTGCCGCCCGTGTCTGACAGCGTTAAGCGGTACAGGGAATGGCCCCGATAGACTTCGACGTCGATGATATAAGTCCCGCCTGCCGGTACCGTCAGCGTTTCAGTATTGCCGGTCGACAGCGAGGCATCGAGTAGATTGCCTTGGGCATCAAACAGGTACAAATCCAGATCGCCTTGTGCCGCTGAGGCGATATCCAGGCGCAGCGTCTGGCCGGCAGCCAGTTCGGCACGATAAACATCGCGCAAGTCGCCCCGCCTCCAAGATTGGCCACGGGGCCCCTGCCAGCGGGCATTCGCATAACCGCCCACAATACTCGGATTGCCGATTGCCTGGGCATTGGCCAGGGTATTATTGGCATGCGGGGAACTACTATCATTGTTGATGTCGCCATCGACCAAAGAGCCACCCGCCACTCGGATTGTGCCGGATAGCTCATAATTTTGATCACTTGCCGTTGCATTCTGAGCTGGCGCCTGTTCATCCGCATCGGCCCGCTCATCAGTCGTCGATGAATCAGCGGCTTCATTGGCACCCGTGCTGCCAGTCGCTTCGCTGGCTTCATCGCAGGCGGTCAAGCCTAGCATCATCAGTATCAATAAGCCGCAAAGCCAATTGCGGAATGGCGAAGACATTTGGTGGTGTTGCGCGGACATTGGTATGCTCCTGGCATTAAGCCGTGTGGGTCGCGTGGGTCGGTTCGCCGTTGACGTTGCGCTGAGATTCATGTTGTGACCGTGCCGACTATGGCGCGGCACCGGTGATTGCCAGTTTGACTCGGTCAAGACCGATTCTGCTTCAACCCCATAAGCCATAACACTTGCAAACAAAACAACAGACGCATTTACCACCACACCAGCCGTTGCCTGATTAGGGTATGGCCTACCAGGGAGTGCTCGATGCCCACTTCACAGCTTGTTCTGGCTACCGGTAACCGCGGCAAACTCGATGAATTTAATCAATTGCTGGCAGATTTCCCGGTTACAGTCATTGCGCAGACCGAATTCAATGTTCCCGAAGCCGTTGAAAATGGCTTGACCTTCGTAGAAAACGCCATTATCAAAGCCCGACATGCCACCCAGCATACGGGCCTGGCAGCGATCGCCGATGACTCCGGCCTCGAAGTCGACGCCCTGCAAGGCGCCCCGGGTATTTACAGCGCCCGGTATGCGGGCCTCAAGGGCGATGCCGCGGCCAATAACCGCAAGCTTCTGGCCGCACTCGAGGGATATGCTGAGGCCAAACGCAGTGCTCGGTTTCGAGCGGTCATTGTGTATATGCGTCACGCGCATGATCCGGCACCGGTTATCGCTGAGGGCGTATGGGAAGGGCGTATTCTGCAAGCTACACGAGGTGAACGAGGGTTCGGCTACGATCCCTTGTTTTATGTGCCAACTCATGATTGCAGCGCAGCCGAGCTCGAGCCAAGTGAAAAAAATCGCATCAGCCATCGCGGGCAAGCCTTACAGCGGTTATTAGCGGTCTTTGCAAACGGTCGCGCACAACTTGGGTAACCGCCCACTCAAACGCTCGATGGCCCTCAATTGGCGCTAGATTCCCTTACCGATACCATGCCAATTCCTGACCCCATCCAGGGTTTGGCGCTGCCGCCTTTGAGCCTTTACATTCACTTTCCTTGGTGTATCCGTAAGTGTCCGTATTGCGACTTCAATTCCCATCCACTAGCCGGTCGACTTCCTGAGTCGCGCTATATTGATGCCCTAATTGCCGATTTACAGACTTGCTTGACTTATGCGCAAGGTCGCACTCTGCAAAGCATCTTCCTTGGCGGAGGAACACCGAGCCTGTTTTCACCAGATGGTTTGGCCCGCTTGCTGGACCATGTCAGCCAATGTTTGGTGATTCTACCAAGCACCGAAATAACCCTGGAAGCCAATCCGGGCACCGTCGATCGGGCCAAGCTGCGAGCCTATCGGCAAATGGGCATTAACCGGCTGTCTGTAGGCGTCCAAAGCCTGCACAACTCATTATTGAGAAATATCGGCCGAATTCATGACCGTAACCAGGCGATTTCCGCTGTAGAGGCTGCTCAAGCAGCCGGTTTCGATACTGTCAACCTCGATCTAATGTTCGGCTTGCCCGGCCAATCACCAAAAGCTGCCTTAAACGATATCAATGAGGCCATCGCCCTGGCTCCCCAGCATATCGCCTATTACCAGCTCACGCTGGAACCCGATACACGGTTTGGGCAAACACCACCTTGCCTGCCGGCTGAGGACCTTGTCTGGACCATGCACACGACAGGCGTCGCAGCCCTGGAGCAGGCCGGCTATGCGCATTATGAGGTTTCCGCTTACGCCCAGCCGGAGCAATATTGCCGCCATAATCTGAATTATTGGCGATTCGGGGATTATCTGGGCATTGGGGCCGGGGCCCATAGCAAGCTGACCCTGGCCGAGCAGGGCACGATTTTCCGCGAGCAACGCTTGGCAGAACCTTTTGCGTATATGTATGCACTCGAGCAAACCGGCGCCGCCCTTGCGGCAAGGCAGACTCTGACCAGGCCGGCGATTTTGTTCGAACTGATGCTCAACGCCTTGCGCTTGACCGGTGGACTAAGCTGGACAGAACTTTACCGTCACACGGGTCTGACAGCCGCCGAACTCGCGGCCCCCTTGGCTGATGCCAAAGCCAAGGGATGGCTATGGCATGACCAACAAGGTGTCGGGCCCACAGACCATGGGCTGCAATTTCTCAACGACTTGTTGTTGTTATTCCTGCCTGACGCCACATAAGCGAGATGGCGACGACTTCAAGTGGGAGTTTTGCACAGGCTTGACAAAACCATGAAAGTCCTTGCCAATGATCTGCGTCAAACGGTCTGCATCCCCCGTTATACCTTGCTCGTTCAATCAGTTAACAACTTGAGCATACCTTATCCAGGCGCCCACACATCGAATGCTGGCGCCGCTTCGCAAAGTATTCCACAGCTTTATCCACAAAGTTTTCCACAGCTTCTGTGGAAAACTCATCAAGTTATCTACTTTGGCTCAAAGGTGATCTCGACGCGTCGATTACGTGCCCGTCCGGCTGCGGTCTTATTGGCCTCGAGTGGCTGGGTATCGGCCAGGCCCCTGACTTCAAGTCGCTTATCCTGAAGGCCATGCTCGTCCTTGCGCAGCTCATGCACCACGGAAACGGCCCGTGCTGCCGATAAATCCCAATTCGAGCGAAATCGGTAAGTATTGATAGATAAACCATCAGTATGACCGGCCACGGATACCCGGCCCTGGCGCTCACTCAACTGCTTACGCAGTTTGGCCAGCACCGGCAGGAAAGTCGGATCGATATCGGCCGACCCCATGGGAAAGGAGCCGGCTTGCCGGATCCGCACGATAATTTTTTGACCCTGGGTCTTGATATCGATCAAGCCGGAATCGATCTCCGCTTGCATGGCGGTCCGCAGCTGCTCGGCAATCTTCTGAACATCCGGTGATGCAGGCGGCGATTCGAGCTGGTCGATCGGCTGCCGCTCGCCCGGCTCGAAGTGCTCGGCAATGACGCTGTCTCCCTTGGGAATGCTTTCCGCCGGCGTCTCGCGCTGTACCCCGAAGGCTTGGGCAAGAGACCCCGCAATCATCTCCAACTTGGCGATCTCGATTTCGGAGAAAGAAAATAACAGCACGAAAAATGCGAGCAGCAGGGTCACCATATCCGCATAGGTCGTTATCCAAGCCGGTGCCCCCCGACGGGCGTTGCCGCTCGAACGCGTCTGTTTGCCCACTGGTAAAGAGGATTTCGCCGCCCTGGCAGAACTCGATGGCGTCTCTGGGGAGGGTAGGTTTGAGTTCATAATCGTCACTCCTGGCTCAGCCGGGCAAATAAGCACGCAAGATTTCACGCATCATGAAGGGATTGTGACCTGCCTGAATGGCCACGAGTCCATCTCGCACCAGGGCGTTCATACGCAATTCATCTTCCGCCCGCATACGCAGTTTATCGGCAATGGGCAACGCCAGCATGTTCGCCAGCAAAGCCCCATAGAGTGTGGTAAGTAACGCGACCGCCATGGCCGGACCAATGGTATCCGGATCACTCATGTTCGCCAGCATTTGAATCAACCCGATCAATGTACCGATCATGCCCATGGCCGGCGCGGTCTCGCCAATTGCCTGAAAGATTTGATAGCCCCGCTGATGACGCTCGGCGGCCTGGGTAATCTCCAGATCGAGCATATCCTGCAGCACTTCGGGGGGGGCGCCATCGACTAAAATGTTAATACCGCGGGCCAATAAGCCATGCTGGGTATTGTGATCTTCCAGCGCCAGCAAGCCTTGCTTGCGTGCGACCTGGGCTACCTGGATCAATTCCTCGAGCAGGTAATGCTCCGAGTTGGGATTCTTACGGAAAGCTCGCACCGCGACATGGATCGCCCCAGCAAACTGTACCAGACTGAATTTCATCATAACGGCCGCGAACGTACCGCCTAAAACAATGAGCGCGCCGGGTAGATTAAAGAACAAACCCGCCGATGGCCCAATGATGATGGCGCCGCTCATCACACCAATGCCGATGAGCAAGCCGATAAATGTTGCGAAATCCAAGCGCTAACCGATACTATTTAGTTAACAAAAGCTAACCA
>CAYFSA010000048.1:5435-20118 GCA_964345605.1 uncultured Ectothiorhodospiraceae bacterium | reverse complement strand
ATACCCGGCAAATGCTCGGCTACATCGCTGGGCTGCCAGGTTAGATGCGGCAGATGCGCCGGCAGGAAAGCGGCATGCTGGCCGGTGCCGCTGCCGATTTCCAGCACCAGGCCCGGCGTGGTGAAACGCTCGCGCAGGACCTCGAGGATGGGTTCCTGATTACGTTCACAAGCAGCGGAAAACGGTTTATCGATCATTGTGAGGTTTCGCGAGTTGTTGGGCGGGAAGATTCAGCCGGGTCTGCACGCGACCACCAGGCCGCCAGTACAGCCAGGATGACGATGCGCAGCACATCGAGCAGCAATTCAAGCGTTGGTACCGGAGGCAATGGCCGACAGCGTCAGGGCCAGCAGCGGGAAGCCTAACGGCTCTGGGCGCATCAGGCGGAGCCGTCCTGCTGGAACAGGCCATCGAGCCCGAGCTGCCCCACCTTGCGTCCGGCCAGTTGACAGCCACGGCGCAAGGCCTCGCGTAAATCGCGGCCACTGGCCATGGCGTCGATGACCCCGGCGTTGAAGGTATCCCCCGCACCGACGGTATCCACCACACGAGGCGATTCAAAAGCCGGACAATGCATGAGCGTCCCTTGGCGATCCATGGCATAGGCGCCCTGCTCACCCCAGGTCACAAAACGGATCGTGCCCGGCGCCAACTCGGCCATCGCCTGAAGAAATGCGCTGGGTTGGGTATACCCTCGGCCCTGGCAAAACGGTTTGGAAAACAACAAAATATCCGCCCACGGCAGCAGCGTGTCGATAGCCGGGCGTTCTTTTTCGACTTCCAGCGAGATGGGCTGATCGACTCGCCGGGCCTGGACTTGTTCGAGCATTGGCAGGGTCTGCTCGACATTCCGTCCCTCGAAATGCAGCCAGTCGAAACTTTCGACAGGGATTTCGGTGAAGGCTTCGGCGCTGTACTCGGGCAGATCGCGATAATGCACGATGGCCCGGGTGCCCCGGTCCGCCGCGATGGTGATATAGGATGTCGGTGCCTTGCCAGCCGCCCGCCGTTCGCAATACTGGGTGCCCACCCCCCGAGAAACCAGGTCTTCCTCGATCCGCCGGCCATCAGGTTCAAGCGCCAGCACGGTCGCCAATTCACAGCGATGCCCGGCCGCTGCCAGCAGCGCCGCGGTATTCGCCGCATTGCCGCCGCGACTGACGCGCTGGCTTACGGCCCGCACTTCCTCATCCTCACCGGGGTAATGGGCTACCGTATTGATAATATCCAGGGCTGCAATACCCACTGCCAGGATGTAACTCATGGACTATATTAAATAAGTGTATTCGAATATACTGATAAATACTTTTACCAGGTAGAACTTACCAATTTTTGCGTGTTCTCAATAAAAAATGTCGAGACTTTTCTATTATTAGAGGAAAAGGTACCATACACGGATCACTGCGTATTGTAATGCACAGCGCTCCATCCTAAAGCACATTGGAAGGCTTGCCCACCGCTACCGGGATTAACCTTGAGGAGTAACCGCGCATGACCGCCGAGCAGTCCAACGGTGAACGTCAAGATGATGCTATGGGCCAGGACATGTCCTTATGCCTGGACCGGTTCACCGAAGTCTTCGAAGCCAGCGCCAAACGTTGGGAATTAATCGTCTACCCTTCCCTGTTCGCCTTTATCGTCTTGGCTATCTACGGCTTTTTCCTGGTGTGGACGCTGTCCCGCGACATGAGCCTGATGCGCATGGAACTGACCGCCATCAGCAAGGAAATGGCCACCGTATCCGAGAACCTGCGCTCGGTGAGCGTCAATATGGGCCATGTCACCGAGCAAATGCATTCGATCAGCGGCAACATGGTGAATATGACCGACAATATTACCGTGATGGCCAAGGAGATGCACGCCGAGGATGGCAATATGCATCAGATGGTCGGTCAGATGACGACCATGAACAAGCAGATCGATTCCATGAATGCCAAAATGAGCGCTATGACCCTGACCATGGCGGGCTTAGACGATACCGTAGGCACTATGGGCCAGGATGTCTCCAGTATGAATCAAAGCATCGCCGGCCTACACAACAGCGTGTTTCAGATGGGCCACGGGGTGAACAACATGAGTCAGGCCATCGGCCGCCCGGCGAATTTCATGAACTCCTTCATGCCGTGGTAGCTTAAAGCAGGCGACGCTTGGAGGCGACTCTTGAGAGGGTCAATTTTAATCGACCCGCCCGTTTAGCCTAGCTGGCCTCGCCGCAGCATCCAGCCCGACAACATGATCGCCGGCAGACCGATGAGCCCGGCATAAACGAAAAATGCAAAGTAGCCGTAACCGTCGACCATCACCCCGGAAAAACCACTCAAAAATTTGGCCGGCAGCGTCATCAGGGAGGAAAACAAAGCATATTGGGTGGCCGTGTAGGCGGTGTTGGTCAGGCTCGATAGATAGGCGATAAAGGCCGAGGTCGCCAGGCCCCCGCTCAAATTATCGGCACTGACGACCAGCGCGAGAAACGCCAGGCTCGGCTCGATTTGGGCCAGCATAGCGAACAGCAGATTGGTCGCGGCCACTAGTATCGCCCCCAGCACCAATGGCCGGCCGATGCCAAAGCGTGCCACCAGCACGCCGCCCAAGGCCGCACCGAACAGCGTCATGAAAAAGCCGAACAGCTTGGTGACATCGGCGATTTCTTTCTTGCTAAAGCCCAAATCGATATAGAAGGGATTGGCCATGACCCCCATGGTGACATCGCTGAGCTTATAAATCCCGATCAGCAGCAGGATCAGCAGGGCAGTTTTGCCGTTACGACCGAAGAAATCCGCGAAGGGACCGATCACGGCCGTGGCGAACCAGGTGCTAAAGCGGCTGAAGAACCGGTACCAGCGTGCCCTGAGGGCATGCGCCAAGCCCGGCCGGGCGGGCGCCTCCTGGGTATTGACCTGGGCAGGGAATAAGGCCGACGCCGCCGCACCCGCCTCGCTCGGCAGCGGTTCACGTACGCTTAAGGTGGTGACGATCCCGACCCCCATCAGGGCCGCCATGGTGAGATAGGCCGCCGTCCAGTCGAAATACTCCGCGACATACAGCGCCCCGGCACCGGCGACCAGCAAGGCCAGGCGATAGCCGAACACATAGGTCGAGGCCATCGCCCCCTGTAAATCGCGGCTGACGGCCTCGATACGGTAGGCATCCACGCTGATGTCCTGGGTTGCCGAGGCAAACGCCACCAGCAAAGCGAATCCGGCCACCCAGCCGAGATGCTGGGTAGGATCGCTCAGGGCCAGCCCGAGCAAACCGATCGCGATTCCGCCTTGGCCGCAGAGCATCCAGCTCCGCCGCCGCCCGAGCCGGGCGGTCAGCCACGGCAAGGGCAAGCGATCGATAATCGGGGCCCAGAATACCTTGATGGAATAGGTGATACCCACCCAGCCAAAAAAGCCGATGACCGTGCGCTCGATGCCGACATCCCGCAGCCAGGCCGTCAACGTCGAAAATACCAGCAAAAACGGCAGGCCGGCGGAAAAGCCTAGCAGGATCATCACCAGTATCCGCGGCTGGGTATAGACCTGCAGCGCCTCACCCCAGCTGCGCTTGGGGGTAGCCGGGGTCAAGGCTTACAGCGCCAGGTCATAATCGATCACAAGCGGCGCGTGATCGGAAAAGCGATGGTCGCGATAGACCCAGGCCGCGCGCACCTTGTCACGCAGGCCGGGGGTGATGATCTGATAATCGATCCGCCAGCCGACATTCTTGCTCCAGGCCTGGCCACGGAACGACCACCAGGTGTATTCATCGGCTTGTTGATTCACCACCCGGAAGGCATCGACCAGCCCCAGCTCGTCGAACAGGCGGTCCAGCCAGGCCCGTTCATCCGGTAAAAAGCCGGAGTTTTTCTGATTCGATTTCCAATTTTTCAGATCGATGGGCTTGTGGGCGATGTTCCAGTCACCACAAAGGACATACTCGCGGGAATCGGCCAGCATGGCCTGGAAATAGGGCATCAAGTCTGCCATAAAGCCGTATTTGATCTGTTGCCGGGCAGCGCCGGAGGTCCCGGATGGCAGATACAGCGAAGCCACGGTCAGTTCGGGGTAATGGGCTGCGACATAACGCCCTTCACAGTCGAATTCCGGCCAGTCCAGGCCCACCTGCACCCGCTCCGGGGGCTGCCGGGCATACAGAGCCACGCCGCTATAACCCTTTTGCTCGGCATCATGGTAATAGCAATGATAATCAGCCGGGAAAAAGGCCGGATCGGTAAGCTGAGCCTTCTGGGCCTTGGTTTCCTGGATGCAGACAAAATCGGCCTGCTGTTCGGCCAGCCAGTCAAAGAAGCCCTTGCGGAAGGCGGCCCGAATGCCATTGGCATTGAAGCTGATGACGCGCACGAATGATCCTAAAAAACTGTGAGATTCTCGCGTAAAGCCGATTTCAAACGGCCCGCGTGGTTAGGCCGCACTGGTGGCCGGTTAAAACCGGCCCTACACCCTACCAGTTACACGATCTTACAGCATACAAACACGCTGGCGCGCCGATTTAGTGGTAAACTTTGGCGCGCTCAAACCCATTTTGACGACTTCAGGAGCCCAACTCTATGCTCAATCCACATGGATCGGCCCAGCTCGATCCCCGTTTCGTATATGACCAAACCGAACATGATGCCTTGGTTCACGAAGCCGAGCAACTGCCCGCCTTGTTGCTCAATTCCGCCGCGGCGGCCAATGCTGTGATGCTGGGAGGCGGCTATTTCAATCCGCTCAAAGGCTATATGAATCGGGCGGATGCCCTGGCCGTCGCCGAGTCTATGCGCACCACCGACGGATTGTTCTGGCCAGTACCGATTCTCAATCGTACCCAGGAGATCAGTGGCATCGAGGGGCACTCCCGCATCGCCCTGCGCGATCCCAATGTCGACGGCCATCCGGTGCTGGCGGTCATGGAAATCGAGGCGATCGAGCAGCTCAGCGATGCCGACCTCGCCTCTATCACCCAGCAGGTCTTCGGTACCCAGGACCCCGAGCATCCGGGGGTCGCCACCTTCCTGTCACACGGGCCTTATGTACTCTCCGGGCCGATCCGGGTGCTGAACTTCAGTTATTTTCAGACTGATTTCCCTGACACCTTCCGCACCGCCGTCGAAATTCGCCACGAGATTGCCGAGCGCGGCTGGCACAACGTAGTGGCTTTCCAGACCCGCAATCCCATGCACCGCGCCCACGAGGAATTGTGCAAAATGGCCATGGCCGCGACCGGCGCCGATGGCCTGGTGATCCACATGCTGCTCGGCAAGCTTAAACCCGGCGATATCCCCGCCACGGTGCGTGATGCCGCCATTCGCACCATGGTCGAGCAGTATTTCCCGCCCAACAGCGCTATGATCACCGGTTACGGCTTCGACATGCTCTACGCCGGCCCACGCGAGGCCGTCCTGCATGCCGTGTTCCGCCAGAATATGGGCGCTACGCATTTCATCATCGGCCGCGACCATGCCGGGGTCGGCGATTATTATGGCCCGTTCGATGCGCAAACGATTTTCGACGAACAAGTTCCTGCCGGGGCGCTGGAGATCGAGATTTTCAAGGCCGATCACACGGCCTTCTCGAAAAAGCTCAATAAAGTGGTCATGATGTGCGATGCACCCGACCACACCAAGGAGGATTTCGTCCTGCTCTCCGGCACCAAGGTGCGCGAATTACTGGGCCAGGGTATGGCTCCGCCGCCGGAATTCTCGCGCCCGGAAGTTGCTGAAATTCTGATCGATTATTATCGGAATCAACAATAGCGGCTGCCCGAGTGGAGTGAAGTGTCGACCTCAAGGTCGACACAATCCAGCCTTCAGGTCTACTCGAAATAGGTTGAGCTTGAGTTTCGCACACCGCTAGCTAGTCTGATTTGTCGTTGCCGAATTGCTCGGGATTCGCCAGCAATGTCGTTAACTCGGCCTCACTCATGACCGGCACGCCTAGGGCCTCGGCTTTATCGCGTTTACTGCCGGCCTTATCCCCGGCAATCACCGCCGTGGTTTTGGCCGAAACACTGCTCGAGACTTTGGCCCCCAAGGCTTCCAACCGCGCCTTGGCATCCTCGCGACTTAAGTTCGTCAAGCTGCCGGTAAGCACGTACGTCTTGCCAGCTAGAGAGGCAACCTTGTCCGCAAAGGCAGGCGAACCAGGTTCGCCCTTTGCGGAAAGCGTCTCAGCTTTACGCTCAATGGACTTAGCCGCATCGATCTCCGGCCAGGTCACCCCGGCGGCCTGCAAACGTTCGATCACCTCGCGGTTATGATCCTGCGCGAAAAACGTCACGATATGTCGCGCGACGACCGGCCCGATATCCGGGACGGCCTGCAGCTGCGTTTCATCAGCGGCCATTAAGGCATCCAGACGACCGAAATGATGGGCTAAGGATTTCGCCGTGGCCTCGCCAACCTCGCGAATACCCAACGCATACAGAAACCGATCCAACCGGGTCTGACGGCTTTTATCGAGATTTTTTAAAAGATTATCGGCAGATTTAGCGCCCATACGTTCCAGCTCGACCAACTGCGTCTTGGTCAGGTGATACACGTCATCGAGCTGCTTAACCAAGCCTTTATCCACCAATTGTTCTACCCGCTTGTCGCCCAGCCCTTCGATATCCATGGCGCGGCGCGAGGCGAAATGCTTGAGCGCTTCCTTGCGCTGGGCCGGGCAGAACAAACCGCCGGAACAGCGCGCCACCGCCTCGCCTTCGCTCTGAATGATCTCGGCCCCACATACCGGGCAATGCGCCGGCAGCTCGATCGGTGTGACCGTGGTCGGGCGCTGCTCGACCACCACCCGCACTACCTCGGGAATGACGTCCCCGGCCCGGCGGATACTGACTACATCGCCGACATGCACGTCCTTGCGGCGAATCTCGTCCATATTATGCAAGGTGGCATTGCTGACTGTAACACCGCCGACTTCGGTCGGGCGCAACCGTGCCACCGGCGTTAAGGCACCGGTCCGGCCCACCTGGAAGACAACCTCGCGGATTTCAGTCAAGGCTTCCTGCGCCGGGAATTTATAGGCCATGGCCCAGCGTGGCGCCCGGGCGACATAACCCAGGGCCGTCTGCCAATCGCGGCGGTCGACTTTGAAGACCACGCCGTCGATCTCGTAGGCGAGCGAATCCCGCCGGGCCAGCAGCTCATCGCAATAGGCCAGCCCCGCCTCGATGCCGTTAAGCAGCCGCCATTCGGGGCAAACCCGCAGGCCCCATTGCTGCAATATAGTCAGCAATTCGCTATGGCGTGAAGGCAGAATGACATCCTCGGACACAACGCCCACGGCATAGCAAAAAATCGCCAGTGGGCGCCGGGCCGTGATCTTGGGATCGAGCTGCCGCAGACTCCCTGCCGCGGCATTGCGCGGGTTGGCAAAACCCTTTTCTTCCTGGCGGCGGGCAGACTCGTTCAACGCGTCGAAACCGGCTTTGGGCATATAAACCTCGCCGCGGACTTCCAGCACGTCGGGATAATCTTGGCCATAAAGCCGTAGCGGAATACTAGGGATCGTACGCAGATTACGAGTGATGTCCTCACCCGTGTAGCCGTCGCCGCGGGTTGCACCGCGAATGAACTCGCCACCTTCATAGCGCAGACTGACGGCCAGCCCGTCGAGCTTGGGCTCGGCGACATAATCAAGCTGCTCAACGGCCGTTTCAGCGCTTAAACGCTCCCGCACGCGGCGGTCAAAAGCGCGCAATTCATCGGCATCGAAGCTGTTACCGAGCGACAGCATGGGGATTTCATGCGCCACCTCAGGGAACTCAGCCAACGGCGATGCCCCGACCCGCTGCGTGGGCGAATTGGCGCTCACCCAGTCCGGATGGCGGGCCTCGAGCTGCAGTAATTCCTGGAACAGGCGATCGTATTCGGCATCCGGAATGCTGGGGTCATCCAGCACGTAATAGCGGTAATTATGATGCTCGATCTCGCGGCGCAAGTATTTGATGCGTTCGGTGTCAGTAGTCGCGGACATAGGCGTTGTCAGGCATTGTCCTTCCACCGGCGAAGCGCGGCGAAGGTTTCGACACCCGGTGCCACAGTATGGCCCCTATGCGCGCTGGCTGCCGCCACCACGGCCTCGTGGTCACAGCGTAAGAAGGGATTGGTCGCCAATTCCTGGCCGATAGTGCTCGGCAATGATGGCTGCTGACGAGTTCGCATGGCTTGGACCGCCTGCTGGCGCTGCGTCAGCAGGGCATTATCCGGCTCGACTTGGCGGGCAAAGGCCAGGTTTTTCAATGTATATTCGTGGGCACAATAAACGTCAGTGGCGTCGGGTAATTCTGCCAAACGCGACAGCGATTGATGCATTTGCAGAGGGCTGCCCTCGAACAGGCGACCACAACCGCCGGCAAACAAGGTATCGCCGCAAAAGACGCGCTGGTTGTCATAATAAGCGATATGGCCGAGGGTATGGCCCGGGATCGCCATGACCTTGAGCTGCAGACTCACGCTGGGCAGGTCGACGATCACGCCTTCACCGACCGCCACTGTCCGCTTCGGAATGGACTCGTCAGCCGGACCATAGACGGTAGTCTCAGGAAACTGAGCTAGCAGCGCTTTGACACCGCCGACATGATCACCGTGATGATGGGTGATCAGGATCGCGGTCAATGTCAATCCTTCGCGTTCACAGTAATCGAGTACCGGCTCGGCTTCACCCGGATCAACGACGACAGCATTCTGGTTGTCGCGAACCAGCCAGATATAGTTATCCGTGAAAGCGGCAATAGGCGTGATGGTTGGCATAGGAAGCCTCCTTGAAAGATATGATCTCAATGAGACGCACCCTAGCACAGCCGGGCCGACGGTTCCCATGAACCCGGCCGGCTGATTGCCGAACAAATACGGTATGATTATTGCTTTATTATTGTTTGATTATCGAGGAAGGGATTTGGGCCGCCAAATTCGGTCCAACCCTTGGAAACCGAGCTGTTCAACCCAAGTCTATAGAAAAGCAGTATGAACCTTTTCTCATACCGACCCGCAGGAGTTCAGTCATGACCTTAGCCCTCTTCACCCTGCTGTTTGTCACCGCCGGTTTGACCGTTGCCCTGCGCTGGCACGCTGCGCAGCAAACCCGCAAGGCGCTGGCAACCTACCGGCCAGTCTATCGGCGCTAATTACAATCTCAGCCTCAATCCGCGGTGCTGGTTCGTTAGGCGCGGCCCAGTACCGCGTGTGTTGCCGGATAGATTCCAGGCATCGGCCCATAGCACACCGGCCCTGCTCGCCAAGCGCGGCGAAACTCCCTTGCCTGGCCCCACTGTGCTTCCCATTCTTTTAAGGCATTACCTCAGGCAAAATAGCATGCTCGGTGGGAGACCGCTGCATGGTGCTTGTTGTTTGGTCGCCTCCCGCGTTAAGCTTCGTCTGCCTAGTGCTACAGGTGTCAGGGGTGTCATGTCAATGACGCCGGACTAGTGTCAGTGCTGTGAGTTTTAGTGTTTTCAGACTGCGAGCTCATCTGGATACAGAATTGATGACAACGAAAGGGCGAATCATATGAAACAACTGCTTCTCGTGCTCTTGCTCATCGTCGTCGGCTCGGTCGCGACCCTCTGGTTAGCTCCCCAGGGCGGTATGGTGGCCATCGACATCGATGCGCTCAATATTCACCAGGAGGCGACCTTACCGATCGCCATCGGTGTGCTTGTCTTGGCTGTAGTGGCCCTGGCGATCGTCTTACGCGTTCTGGGCTGGCTGCTTGGTGGCCTCGCGCGGGGTATCGAAGGCATCGGTCGCGGTCTGAGCGGCGGCGGGCGCGGCCGCGGCGGTTCGGTGGACAGCCGGATGCGCAAGATGATCGGCCGGCCCTTGTTCACCACGACGACCCTGCTGTTCGGCGTTGCCTTTATTGCCGTGGGTGCGCTGGTCAGCGTCTGGATCGTCAATAATGATGTACCGGTCACGCTGAGTGCGCTGGACTACGAATATCAGACCTCGCTGTCCACCGCTACAGCGGCGGCTGTGCTGTTGTTCCTGGCGATTCTGCTGGTCTTGCGCATTGTGGCCTGGCTGCTGGATCTGCCTGGCAGCTTCCAGCGCAGCTCGGTTGCGGAAATGCAGACCCGCGATCAAATCGCCATTCTTGAAGGCTGGCTCGCTGTGGCGGCACGCGATGCCCAGAATGCACGTAAATTCTTCCGCAGAGTTTCCAAGCAAACCCAAGGTAATCCCTCGCATTTGTTGCTTGGAGCAGAAATCGCCAAGCTCGAGGGCGACAACGCAGCCCTGCTGGAACATAGCCATGCCATGATGAGCGACCCCGAAAGCGAACTGGCCGGTATGCATATGCTGCTCGACGCTGCCCGCAACGAAGGCAATGCCGCGCTGGCTGCCTCCTACGCCGAGCAAATCCAACGGCGCCAGCCCAACGACCGCTGGCTGCTGGCGATTATGGTCGACCTGTATGCCCAGGCCGGCGAATGGGAAAAACTCAAGAGCGCCGCCAAGAAAGCGGCCAGCGCCCGCGTGATCGATTCGGTTCGCGCCTCGCGGCTCAGTGTCCAAGCCGATTACGCCCTGGGCGCCAAAGCCGCTGCGCAAGGCCGCATGGAGGAAGCCGAAAAACTGCTCAAACAAGCCGTCCGCCAAGATCCCGCATTCCTGCCTGCCGCGGTCAAACTGGTCGATGTCGCCATCCGGCAGGACGATACCAAGCAAGCGGTCGCTGTACTCAGCAAGGCCTGGGCACACAACCCGCATCCGGAGCTCGGCGATCGTCTCCTGCAGGTCTACAGCAACCTGTCGCCGCGCATGCAGCTCGACCGTGCTCAGCGCCTGACCCGCAAGAATCCGCGTCATCCCGAAAGCGCGGCCTTCGTCGCCCAAGTCGCGCTGAGCGCCAACGCCCCGAGCACGGCTCGGCGTGTGCTGGCCGAAGCCCTCAAACGGCATAATACCGTGCGTCTGTGTCAATTGATGCTGGATGCTCAGATCACCGGCGATGCCGATGTCGAAACCGTGGAATACTGGGCGCAGCGTTGCACCGAAGCCGTGCCGGATAGTGTTGCCAGCGTCGATTCCTATCTGATCGAGGGGGCGCCCGGCGTTACCGGCAGTGCTCCGGTGGCACGGCCCGCGCCTGCGGCAGCGGCGACTACTGCCAGTACGGCACAAGCCGCCACGCCACAACTGACTGCCCTGCCCGCGCCCGGCAAGACAGCTTAGTTTTCTTGATCAGGGTGTGCCGGCTTCCACACAGTGGGAGTCGGCTTCATTGATATTTCTCCTCTGCCGAGGCAGGACGCCGGCGAATATAGGCCCATCCCAGCATTGCTATGCCTATGAGGATCATCGGCAATGTCAGCAGTTGCCCAACAGTCAACCACCCCCAGGCGATGAAGCCGATATGGGCATCTGGCTCGCGTACGAATTCAACAAGGAAGCGGAAGACGCCGTAAAGCAGCAGGAACAAACCCGAGACCGCGCCTAGCGGGCGCGTTTGCCGCGAAAACCACCATAACAGGACAAACAACAACACCCCCTCGAGCAGAAATTCATATAACTGCGAGGGATGGCGCGGCAGGCGATCCACATACGGGAATACCATGCCCCAGGGCAGATCGGTCGGCCTTCCCCACAGCTCGCCATTGATGAAGTTGCCGATTCGCCCCGCACCGAGGCCAATGGGAACCATGGGCGCGACGAAATCACCCATTTGCAAGAGCGTCAACCTGTGGCGGCGGCCCCACCACCAGAGCGCGATGATTACCCCCAGTAAACCGCCGTGAAAGGCCATGCCGCCTTCCCAGATTTTGAACAAGACCCATGGGTTATCCAAAAAGGCCGGTAAATTGTAGAACAGGGTGTAGCCGATGCGGCCCCCGAGGACGACGCCTAAAATGCCGTAGAACAGCAAGTCGGCTACCTGCTCGGGTTGAAGTGGATAGCGCTCCAATTTGGCACGCTGGCGAGCTAACCACCAGAAACCAAGAAAACCGACCATGTACATGAGCCCGTACCAACGCACCTCCAACGGGCCAATACCGAACACCACCGGATCAATATCGGGATAAATCAACATTATTGTGCCTTATGTGTATAAATGACTTCATAACTTTTCGCACCCCTTCCGTCTATGGGCCGTCTACGGGCCGTCTACGGGGACGGGGTGCTGGCTAATTTGGCTCCGAGCTTAATACAAGTATTGGTATGAGCCAGTGAAATCGGCGGGCAGGCTAGCGGCGAGAAGAGCGCGCCACGATCCTAACCGCAGCGCGCTGCTCAGATTGTTCGAGTGTTAGGCCGTGGGCTCACCAGGTACTGAGGGGCGAAAAGCCTGCAGATAATCAGCGAAATCGGCACCAAGCTCAGGGTGCTTGAGGGCCATTTCCACGGTCGCTTGCAAATAGCCAAGCTTGTTGCCGCAGTCATAACGCTTACCCTCAAAGGCATAAGCCATCACTTTTTCATAAGCGAGCAGGCTTTCGATGGCATCGGTGAGCTGGATTTCGCCGCCTTTGCCACGCTCGGTCCGCTCCAACAGCTCGAAGATCCGCGGCGTCAGCACGTAGCGCCCGACAATACCCAATTGCGAGGGCGCGGTCTCGGGCGAAGGTTTTTCCACCACCCCGGACACATTCCAGCGCCGTTCATCATCCAAGGGCTCACCGGCGACGACGCCATATTGATCGATCTGAGCCCGTGGTACTTCCTGGACGCCCAGGATGGAACAGCCCGTCTCCTCGAACACCGAGCACATTTGTGCGATACAGGACGGTCCCTCACCGTCGATCAAGTCATCAGCCAAGATCACCGCGAACGCTTCGTCGCCGACCACAGGCCGGGCGCAGTAAACGGCGTGCCCCAGGCCCAGGGCCTCGGGCTGGCGAATATAGATGCACGAAATATTCGCCGGCAGGATGTTCTCGACCACCTCCAGCGTCCCTTGCTTACCTTTTTCCCGCAGGGTTGTTTCAAGCTCGGGCGCGCGATCGAAATGATCTGGAATTGAGCGTTTATTGCGGCCGGTTACGAAAATCAGGGTGTCGATTCCTGCCGTTTCCGCCTCTTCAGCGGCATACTGAATCAGCGGCTTGTCGACGATGGGCAGCATTTCCTTGGGATTGGCTTTAGTGGCTGGCAGAAACCGTGTGCCTAGCCCGGCAACCGGAAATACCGCTTTGGTAACCTTTCTTTTCATCTGGTCTTCCCCCATACAGCAAATGATAACGATTCGTTTGCAGCCTGGTACCATCACCCAGGCCGATCCGGCATAGCAATATCATCGTTCTAGTTAAGGCTATCAAGCGGCTATTTCAAGCAGGCCCGTCACAGCCGGGCCAGGACTGGCTATCCAGGCCGCGTTCCTTGCGTCCCTAGCCTCAAGCGACCAGCACCAACGGTACTGGTCGCCGTAATTCCCCAGCGGCGCCTGGGGAGAGGGGATGAAATTCGCCTTAGCGCAGGCTGCTGCCCATACTCGAATCGGTCGATTGACGGTTGCTACTCGTTGAGGATGACGAGGTGCTGGAGCCGCT
The DNA here is from genome assembly GCA_964345605.1 of uncultured Ectothiorhodospiraceae bacterium. Taxonomy (GTDB): domain Bacteria; phylum Pseudomonadota; class Gammaproteobacteria; order CAYFSA01; family CAYFSA01; genus CAYFSA01. Next base: position 6,645 of record CAYFSA010000048.1, on the reverse strand, counting down.
CGAACGAGAAGAAGAAGAGTGCGATGGCGTGGTCTGGCTCGATTTGTCGTTGCCGCCCAGCAAACTCGATTTGGCCGCATCCAACATACTACCGGCGCCTTTGCCGGACACCGATGATCCTATGCGGATTCGGTTACGATTTTTCGTCAGCTTCTTCGGGCCGATCCCGGACACTTCAATGAGCTCATCGAGCGAAGAAAATCCGCCGTTTTTATTGCGGTATTCAATGATGCGCTTGGCCAAAACATCGCCGACGCCATTGAGGCCGCTGGCCAGTTCTGCAGCACTAGCGGAATTGATATCGATTTTCTCTGCAGCAATCACCGGACCACTTAGGGTGAACAGCAATATTAGACTCAGGATAAGTCGCGTACAAAACATCACGCCTCCAATGGGTCGCAATTTGTTCATGAAGATTGATCGACGGCATCGCAACGCTACCGATAGCGCAACGACCCACAGATTCTAGCAGTGCCTTTCAGAAGTTGGAAAGTGTTAGCGAATCAGCGATCTGCTGCAGCGCGGCGGCGGGGTCATGGGCACGGGTGATGGGCCGGCCGATGACCAAGTAGCTGCTGCCGGCGGCTAGTGCTTGCGCAGCGGCGAGCGTGCGCCTTTGATCATCACCAGAGGCCTGTGACGGGGCCGCCGCACGGATACCCGGTGTTACCAGCAGCGGTGCAGCACCAAACCGATCTCGAAGCTCGGCGACCTCCAAAGGCGAGCAGACCAGCCCATCGGCACCGGCATTCAAAGCCAGGCCGGCCAACCGACCTACCTGCTCGGGAATAGCTTGCGCCATCCCCAGTGCTTGCAACTCAGCCTCGGTCAGCGAGGTTAACACGGTTACCGCGATCAGACGGGGTCGGTTGCGGTCGCTGCCGGCCTCTAGAGCCTCCCGCGCGGCCGCAATCATGGCTGCCCCGCCACTGCCATGCACGGTCAGCATCCAAACCCCAAGCGCCGCCGCGCGCCGGCAGGCTGCCGCAACGGTATTGGGAATGTCGTGCAGCTTGAGATCCAGAAACACCTCGAAGCCCCGCATCTGCAAGGTCTCGACCAGTGCGGGGCCGCCGCTGATAAACAGCTCAAAGCCCACCTTCAACCGACACCAGCGCGGTTCGAGCTGCTCTATTAAGGCCAGCGCGGCGACCGGCTCGGGATAATCGAGTGCCACGATCAGCCGCGGCTCAGACATTGCTACCATGCT
>CAYFSA010000048.1:0-5335 GCA_964345605.1 uncultured Ectothiorhodospiraceae bacterium | reverse complement strand
GTTGCTTGTTGACTTCAGGCGTTCGCGGGCCGGCAGCCATAGCCGGTGCGGAATTGTTCGATGGGCTTGACGCAGCCCCAGCCATGGCAGCCAGGGCATTGCCAGAACACATGCCGGCCCTCGAAACCGCATTGACAGCATTGAAAGACAGCCTGGCGGCGCAGGATTTCATCCATAGCGTCCACAGCCGGCTGTAAGGCAGCGCCATAGGCAACGGTGAGCTCGGCGGCCTGCGCGACCAAATAGTCGCGAACCACGCGCAGCGAACCGTTGCAGCGTTCGAGTTCTATTCGCAGCAAACTTTCAGCTTCGGTCAATTGGCCTTCACCGCGCAGCACATCGGCTAGCATGATGACCAGCGAACTCGCCTGCGTTCGAGTTTTGAGCTCACGCAAATAGGCAATCAATTGAGCAGATTGGCCGAGGGCTTGATAACAAGTTCGAAGTCGCGGCAAGGCCAGCGGCAAGAATTCGATATCCTGCTCGGGAACCCGGGCGAATTCCCGCAAGCCTTGTGCAAATTGCTGACGGCCCAGCGCAATCTCACCGAGCAGCATACTGGCCCGCACGCAGTCCGGGCTGATCCGCAGGGCTTCGCGGGCCTGGGTGAGGGCCTGTTTTTCCCGGCCTTCCTGCCAGGCCTGGTTCGCCAGCTCGCAACAATATTGCGCCTTGACACGCCGCTGCACCTGGTTCCCCAGCAGCTCCAGTTGCTCACAAGCCCAAATGGCTTGCGACCAGTCGCGTTCCTGCTCATACAATTCCCGTAAATGCTGCAAGGCTTCACTCTGCCCGGCAGCGTGGCCGACCAGTTCCCGCAATAGCGACTCAGCGCGATCGAGCAAACCGGCTTTAAGGTAATCACGGCCCAGTTCCAGCAGCGTGGCACTGCGCTCGGCAGCTACCAGGGCCGGCCGGGCTAGCAGTTCCTGATGCAAACGAATCGCGCGATCGACTTCACCCCGGGCACGTAACAGCCGCCCTAGAGCTAACTGCGTCTCTAGCGGTTCTTCAGCTTGTTGAAACTGCTGGATAAATAGGTCGTCTGTGCTATCCGCACCTTCATTGAGCCAGTAATTGAGGCCGCGACTGGGGGCCGGGGACGAAGCCGCTGTGGTTTGCTCGCCAACGGCTAGTGAGCGCCGGGCGGCCAGCCATCCGGAGGCAGCGGCCACCGGTAGGAGAAACCAGAGCAGATCGAGCATTGGTCGGCGTTACTCCAGCCAATCGGTAAGGCGCTGCTGCCGGGCTTCACCGCCTGAATTCACGACATGCAGACCTTGGCGTAAACGGGTAATCGTGCGGCGCTGCCTAAGAATAACGGGTAGCAGTGCGGCAGTGCCCAGCAACGCGCCGGCCACCAGGGCCAGGGCCAGGGCCAAGGCGAGTGGCGATTCCACCGCGACGAAAAAAAATTCCAACGACACCTGGCCGGGATTGAGCACGGTGAACAGCGCGGCGAACAGGAGAGCAATGCCTGCCAGCATGAATTGTAACGCTCTCAGCATGCCGCTTGCCGGCTCAGCCCCAACGAGTATGTCCACTTGCCTATTGGTCGCCTCCATTGCCCTCATTGACGCGTTCCCGCAGGGCTTTGCCTGGCTTGAAATGAGGCACATACTTGCCTGGCAGCTCCACGGGATCGCCCGTTTTCGGGTTACGGCCCAGCCGCGGCGGCCGAAAATGCAGCGAAAAGCTGCCAAAGCCTCGGATTTCGATACGTTCACCATTGGCCAAGCTCTGGCTCATCTGTTCGAGCAGCATTTTGACCGACAGCTCGACATCCTTATAGACGAGATAATCCTGTTTTTCTGCCAGTGCGTCGATTAGCTCTGACTTGGTCATAACAACTTGCCATTTGAAAGGATGAACTGATGGCCCGCGCAGCGTGCCCGCGCAACTGAGCGGCTACGGCACACCACGCGGCCCGCTGAGCCGAGGGCGTATTGCCCTCCATTAATCCTCGCTCATCTGCTCCTTGAGTAAGTCGCCCAATGAAGTGGTGGCGCTGCCGACATTGGTGTATTCCTCGAGCGCGTCTTTTTCCTCCTGAGCATCCTTGGCCTTGATCGACAAGGTGATAATGCGGTTCTTGCGGTCGACGCCGGTAAATTTGGCCTCGACCTTGTCCCCGACACTGAGCACGCTGCGGGCATCCTCGACTCGCTCGCGGGAGAGCTCGGAGGCGCGCAGAATACCCTCAACCGAATCGGCCAGCTCCACCACGGCGGCCTTGGCATCGACCTCCTTGATCGTGCCGTTGATTATGCTGCCTTTGGGATACTCGGCCAGGAAGTTGGAGAACGGGTCCTTATCGAGCTGCTTGATGCCGAGCGAAATCCGCTCGCGCTCGGGGTCGACCGACAGCACCACGGCCTCGATCTCCTCGCCCTTTTTGAAGCTGCGGATGGCATCCTCGCCGCCGGTGTTCCAAGAAATATCCGACAGGTGCACCAGGCCGTCAATGCCGCCGTCCAGGCCGACGAAAATGCCGAAGTCCGTGATCGACTTGATCCGCCCGGATACCCGGTCGCCCTTGTTGTGATTGTTGGCAAACTCTTCCCAGGGATTGGCTTGGCATTGCTTCATGCCGAGCGAGATGCGGCGGCGCTCCTCATCGATATCGAGGATCATTACCTCGACCTCATCGCTGATATGCACCACCTTGTTGGGGTTGACGTTCTTGTTGGTCCAATCCATCTCGGAGACGTGTACCAGCCCTTCGACGCCTTCCTCGATCTCGACGAAGCAGCCGTAATCGGTGATATTGGTAACTTTGCCGAACACCCGGGTGCCCTCGGGATAGCGCCGGGCGATATTGATCCAGGGATCCTCGCCGAGCTGCTTGAGCCCGAGGGAGACGCGGTTACGCTCACGGTCGAACTTGAGCACCTTGACCTTGATCTCGTCGCCGATATTGACCACTTCGGAGGGATGCTTGACCCGCTTCCAGGCCATATCGGTGATGTGTAACAGGCCATCGATGCCACCCAAATCCAGGAAGGCGCCGTAATCGGTAAGGTTTTTGACAATCCCGTTGAGCTCCATGCCCTCCTGCAGCTTCTCCAAGAGTGCTTCGCGTTCAGCGCTGTATTCGGACTCGACCACGGCCCGCCGCGAGACCACGACATTATTGCGGCGTCGATCGAGCTTGATAACTTTGAAATCGAGCTCCTTGCCTTCTAGATAAGCCGTATCCCGCACAGGCCGGACATCCACCAGCGAGCCCGGCAAAAAGGCCCGGATATCGTTCAGATCGACGGTAAAGCCGCCCTTGACCTTGCCGGTGATATAACCGCGGACCGTTTCGTCGGCCTCCGAAGCCGCTTCCAGGCGCTCCCAGGCCCGGATACGCTTGGCTTTGTCGCGGGATAACAGGGTTTCGCCGAAGCCGTCTTCGACCGTATCCAGGGCGACTTCGACGACATCACCGACATTGACTTCGTCGAGCGTGTTATCCTCGCCCATAAATTGCTCGATGGGTATCCGTCCCTCCGACTTGAGACCGGCGTTGACCATCACAAAATCGTCACGCACCTGGATGACCGTGGCGTTCACGATGGAACCCGGCTTCATTTCGGTTTGCGCCAGGCTTTCTTCGAAAAGTTCCGCGAAGCTTTCACTCATTGGGTTGTTGAATCCATAGGGTTTTGCGACCGGCGCTTGAGCACCGACCGGTTGGGGTTGAACGACCCGAACTCGGTTCGGGGCCGAGTGAATCAAGTCTGAAAACGCACGGCGAGCTGCCACAGTCGGTCCACCACCTCGGCGATGGAAAGCGCTGAGGAATCGAGGACATGGGCATCGGCAGCGGGCTGCAAGGGTGCTACGGCACGCTCGCTGTCCCGAGCATCACGCCGTGCGAGATCGGCTAGTAAATCGTTAAAATTAGCATTAACGCCTTGGTTCAGCAACTGTTGATGACGCCGGCGGGCGCGTTCTTCGACGCTTGCCGTGAGAAAAATTTTCACCGGCGCCTCGGGGAATACCACCGTACCCATGTCGCGGCCGTCGGCCACCAGTCCCGGCGGCTGGCACATGGCATGCTGCCGCTCGAGCAAGGCCGCGCGCACCGGCGGTTGCGCGGCGACCTGGGAGGCGGCGGCACTGACCTCGTCGGTGCGGATCGCCTGGGTCACCTCGGTCCCGGCCAGGAAAATCCGGGTGCCCGCCTCGTCCGGCGCGAACGCCACGGGCAGATCCCGCGCCACCGCGGCGGTCTGCTGCGCATCATCCAGGGCCGCACCCTGGCGCAGGGCGGCTAGGCCGACCAGGCGGTACAGCGCGCCGCTGTCCAACAGATGCCAGCCCAGGCGCGCCGCCAGCAGGGCGCTGATCGTCCCCTTGCCGGCGCCGCCTGGACCATCGACAGTAATAACCGGCACCGGCACGCTCAAGCTTGCACCTCTTCGATGGTAAGACCGGCCTGTAACGCCTTGTCGACAAACCCGGGGAAGGAGGTCCGCACATTGGCGCAATCCTCGATCAGAATGGGCGCCTGGGCACACAGGCCCGCCATGGCGAAGGCCATGGCCACGCGATGATCGCCGTGGCTGTGCACCCGGCCGCCCTGCAATGTCCCGCCGACAATCCGAATACCATCGGCCCGGGGCTCGGCGGTGACCCCGCAGGCCGCTAGGCCGTCGGCCATGACCTGAATACGGTCGCTCTCCTTGACCCGCAGCTCGCTGGCATCGGTCAGGACGGTCTCGCCCTGGGCGCAGGCGGCAGCAATGAACAGCGCGGGGAATTCGTCGATGGCCAGCGGCACCAGCTCGGGGGGGATCGTGATGCCCTGCAGCGGTGCCGCCCTGACCGCCAGATCGGCAACTGGCTCGCCGCCGACCTCGCGGGGATTGAGCTCGCGGATATCGGCCCCCATCAGCCGCAACAGCGCCAGCACCCCGGCACGGGTCGGATTGATACCGACATGCTCGAGCAGCAGTTCCGAGCCCGGCGCGATCGAGGCCCCAACCAGGAAAAACGCTGCCGACGACAAATCCGCCGGGACCGTCATGGCGGTTGCCTGTAAGCGACTGCCGGCATGCAGGCAAACCTGCCGCTCAGCCCGGCTGACCCGGGCGCCGAAGCCAGCTAGCATGCGTTCAGTATGGTCGCGCGTGGGCGCCGGCTCGGTGATCGTCGTGTCTGCATCGGCATACAGGCCGGCCAACAACAAGGCCGATTTGACCTGGGCGCTGGCGACCGGCAGCGCATAGTCGATGCCGCGCAGCGGCTGGCCGCCGCGCAGCCGCAGCGGCGGGGGCCCGGGCGGCGAGGGGTCGGTGTGGGGACCCATGGCCGGCAGCGGCTCGGGCCCCCCCCCCCTCGGCCC
>CAYFSA010000047.1:0-20924 GCA_964345605.1 uncultured Ectothiorhodospiraceae bacterium | reverse complement strand
CCCCGCCGAGCCTCCAGGCAGACGCCGCGGTCGGTTGAAACCGACCCTACCCGGCAAGAGCGCTTGCAGGGCGGGTTAAAACCCGCCCTACGACTACGGCCGCTGTGAGATTATTTTAGGTGATTTTTGAGAATTTTTATCCTTCATGGAAAAACACTGTAGGTACAACTTGAGTCGCACTCACATTAAGGCGATATTGTTTTCTGGAAATCACCTTAAGGGGTTTACCTAAGTGGCTGACACAGCCTGCACTACTCGTTTGATCTCGGTATCGGTTAGATAGGCGTTCATGGGCAGACTCAGCACTTCCTTGGCCATTTGCTCGGCGACTGGATAGCTGCCGGCAGGTATCGCAAGATAGTCAAAGCAGGCTTGTTGGTGTAAAGCCATGGGATAATGGACGGCAGTGGGGATGCCTTGTTGTTGGAGTCGGTCTTGCAAGGCCTGGCGGTCGGCAGCTCGAATGGTGTATTGCGCCCAAACACTGCTGCGGTCGGGTTTGACGGTCGGCACTGTGACATGGTCGCGCAGGCCAGACGCATAGGCGCTGGCAACAGCCTGGCGGTGTTGGATTTCTTCCGGGTAATACGGGAGCTTGGACAGCAGCACTGCGGCCTGCAGGGTATCCATGCGCCCGCCCATGCCAATATAGCGGTGATGGTAACGCTTGTTTTGCCCGTGCACCCGCAGTATTTTGAGCTTTTCCGCATGGGCGGCGTCTTGGGTAAATACCGCCCCGGCATCGCCATAACCGCCTAGCGGTTTAGCCGGAAAGAAACTGGTGGTATAGAAATCGCAATGCCTCGCCACGCTTTGGCCCTGGTAAGTCGCACCAAAGCATTGCGCACCGTCGACGATGACGGCCAAGCCATGGCGCTCGGCGATGGCATTGATCGCATCCATATCAGCCGGCTGGCCATATAAGCTGACCGGTAGGATCGCCCGGGTCCGGGGTGTGATAGCCGCCTCAATATGCCGGGCATCGATATTGAAGGTGGCCGGCTCGATATCGACGAACACCGGTTTGGCCTGCAGATAAGCAATCGTCTCGGCGGTGGCGATGAAACTGAACGGCGTGGTGATGACCTCGTCGCCCGGTCCAATATCCAGCGCCATCATGGCGAGCAGGAGCGCATCGGTCCCGCTAGAGCAGGCAATACAATAGGCACAGCCGCTGAACTCCTGCAGCTGTGCTTCCAGCTCGGTGATTTCCGGGCCCATGATATAGCGGCAATGATGCAGCACGCGATGCAGATTGCGCTCGAGCTCGGCGAGGATGCGATGCTGCTGTTGCTTAAGGCCACTGAAATCGACCGGTGGCCAATCGAATTGGCGCTGACAATACTGCGCCGGCGAGAAGGTCTGCGCCGGATGGTCACGTAACAACCGCTCATCGCGGGTCAGCAGATGAATCGAATCGGCTGGAAACCGGGTAAGGGCACGCAGCAACTGCTCGGCCCGAGGGTTATCGCTGGCAAATACGGGCCCTTCGTCCGCTAATGCCGCCAGCCATTGTTTGCCCTGGGCAAATGCGGCCAGACGCTGGCGAGCCCGGGATTTGCTCTGAGGGTTGATCAGCGCGGCGGCATGGTTAGTCTGCTGGAGTGCCTCTGTTACGAGGTATTCAAGGATTTGTACGCTGCCGCTATAGAGCCAAACCCGCCCGCCAGCGGACTGGCAATGATTCACGGCAAGCTCGGCATCTCGGCAGTAAGGCTGGCGTTGCGCACAAATGTCAACAACGACGTCCACGTCCAGCAACAGGTTCATTGACTAGCGATTCTCAAGCAATCATCAAACAATCATAAATGCGCCGCAAGATTAGCCGACAGGCATGGCGGGCCTTACCGCGCCTACCTACACGCTAGCCCAGGCCGACCGTTCATAAGCTTTCACACCCCTTCTCCTGCGAGGGAAGGGGTGCTGAATCATTGGGCGCCGAGAACTTATGTAAAAATTTGATATGGCGGAGAGGGAGGGATTCGAACCCTCGATACGCTGTTAACGTATACACGAGTTCCAGTCGTGCTCCTTAAGCCACTCGGACACCTCTCCAGGCGATTCAATATAGGCGCGCGATGTTCGTGATTGGCGAAATTCAGCGTCGTTTTGCCATAAGCAGATTCAGTCCCAGGACGTACCTGAGCTGCTTAAAACAGATAACTGGCTTACGGGGAATTGGGCCGTGCAGGAGTCGAACCTGCGACCATTCGATTAAAAGTCGAGTGCTCTACCATCTGAGCTAACGGCCCGTCGAAAGATGTGAATTGTACACAAATCGCTTCATTAAACCAAGAGGCCATTACACTCAGTTCATATCGGAATAATGGCGGCCGGAATAGGCAGCGCCCGAGGCGTAGGGCTTGGTCATACCGTACAAAGACCAAAACAGGCTGTCTCGCAAAGAGGGGGTGCAGACCACCAAATGGCGAGTATCGCGGCTGATACTGACCACCCGTTCACCCCAGAGGTCTAGCATTTGATTAATATTGACGTCGGCATTAAGTTCGAACGTATAAGTATGGGATGCGTACACGGCTTGATCTCCCTGCAGGTCTGAATGTGGTGTTGCCACTTCTAGGGCAACAATCAGACCACCCAGCCAAGCCGGGTCAATACTGGGAATAGCCAGCCCACCCCCGTAAGCTCGGGTCAGATTTGGCGGCTAACCGGACACATCTGTCGCGACCAGCCCTGCTAGCCTGTCTCGTTGGCAGATCTGGCTGAGCGCTGTCGGTCCAACGCCCAGGCCACGTGCTCGCGGACTAGCGAGGAGTCATGCTGCCGACGTTGCTCAAGGGCAGCGATGATCTGTGGGTCTTGAGGCGCGTTGCCCATGGCGACAGCGAGATTACGCAGCCAACAGGCGTAACCGATGCGGCGAATGGCCGAGCCTTCGGTTCTGCGCAGGAATTCGGCTTCATCCCATGCCCATAACGACAGCAGCGCCGGGCTGTCGAGCTGATGTCGCGGCAGGAAATCGTTTTCGGCGGTGTAATGGGCGAAACGATTCCAGGGGCAGATCCATTGGCAATCGTCACAGCCATAAATGCGATTGCCGATGAGCGGCCGTAGTTCTGCTGGAATGGATTCACGCAATTCGATGGTCAAATAAGAAATGCACAGGCGGGCGTCCAGCTCATAGGGGGCAACGATAGCGCCGGTTGGACAGACATCGATGCAGGCGCGGCAGCGGCCGCAATGCTCGCGACCCTGAGGGTCCGGCGGCAAAGGTAAATCGGTGTATATCTCGCCGAGGAAAAACCACGAGCCGGAATCCCGATTGATCAGATTGGTATGTTTGCCGATCCAACCGAGTCCAGCTTTTGCCGCCAGCGCCTTTTCCAGGACCGGCGCACTATCGACGAATACCCGATACCCATAGGGTCCGATCCAGGCCTCGAGCCGGGAAGCCAGTTGCTGCAAACGCTGCCGCAAGGTTTTATGATAATCGCGTCCCAACGCATAGCGGGTAACATAGGCCAGGCCCGGCGCATCCAGCACCTGCGCCGGCGGTGTGCTAGGGGCGGGCATATAGTCCATCCGTACACTGATAACGCTCAGGGTTCCCGGCACCAGCGCCTGCGGCCGGCTGCGCCGCGTGCCATGGCGCGCCATGTAATGCATGGTCCCATGGCGGCCCAGAGCGAGCCAATTGAGCAGTCGCTGTTCGTGCGCGTCGAGGTGAATGTCACTGATGCCGACTTGCTGAAAGCCGAGAGCCTGCCCCCATGTCTTGATTTGCTCGACGACCTGGGGCGTAATGCCAGGGGCCTGGGACATAATCGCTGTGCTTTTGTGAACGAACGCGAATACGCAGCCGCTAACGAGTCATCGTTAAGCTGCCCGATCGGGGGATGTTGTGCTAAATTTGCTCATAGGTCTATTACTGCTTGGGACACTGCATGGCTGTGCCTCGCTCAACGTCGATCCTTACGAATATCCTGAAGCACCGCTGGAGCGGGCGCAACACCTGCCCTCCGAACAAGCACTGGCCGGCAAGCCGATCCGGATAGCAGTCTCGAAATTCGACATAGCCGGCTCCGGCACAGCGGCGCGACTCGCCCATAACGCGGGATTGGCGGCGGTCATGGCGACCACCCTGGAGAGTTACATCGATGACACCGGCGCCAGGGTCATCGACCGTAGTGATGCCGAGTCCCTGACAGAAGAGGTCATTCGGGTCGAGGAAGCCGGCGGCGTCTATCAGGGCCAGCCCATCGCCGATTATGTGGTACGCGGCACGGTCGACGGCGCCAGCATTAGTAAGCGCTTTCAGGAACAGGAGCGCTACACCGACGATGAAGGCAAGGAGCATGTAACCCCCGCCAAGTGCAAATACACCGCAGCGGTGAGCGGGCGCATCCGGGTCTACAAAATGCCGTCGCTGGACGTGGAGACGACGGTGCCGTTGGAGCAGCAATACACCAGCGCCGAGGACGCCCGCAATGCGGCTTGCCCGATCGGCGCTCAGCACTACCAACACCTCAGGAAAGCCGCCCAGTATGCCGTGGCGAACACCCGAGCCGCGGTGCTCAATCAATTCGCCCCTAAAGGCTATGTACTGACCAAGCGAACCGATGGCAAGACGTATTTATTCAAAATTTCCATCGGCAAAAACAAAAACTTGCAAAAAGGCATGCGGGTAAAAATTTTTACGCGGGTGGATATCGAAAATCAGATTACTGGCAAAGTCTCGACCGAAACCCGCCAAATCGCGGTCGGCCGGATCACCGACGAGATCGCCGCCAAGCACGCCTGGGTATTGGTTAAGGATGAGCGCTCTGCCGAACGCATTAAATTGGGGGACTTCGTCAAGGTCCACTTCGGCGGCCCCGGCTTGTTCGAGGCACTCGGTCAAGGCTTGAACCAGTCCCTCGATCAGATCTGAGCGAGTGCGTCAATGCCGATCTGACTGTCGATTTCATCATCTGACAACCCGCGTAAGATCCCCGTCAGAATGTCACGGGCGGCAGCCTCCTGCTGGCTAACACGCCCCTTGCGATAATCGGCAAACAGGCGATGCAACGTCTTTTGCTGCGCCATGGGGAGCGCCTCGGCGAAACCGCGTTCCTGGCGCAAAGCCCGCTCCGGAACCCGCGCGGCGGCGTCCTCGTCGGCAGCTTGGCGGCCATGCGCCCAGTTCATGGCCCGCGCGCAATACAAAATGCTCCGGTCCAATAGCACGAACGGAAACTGGGGATGGCTGACCGGCCCCATGGCGACGCGCGCCACCCCCAGCGTGCGCTTGACATCCATCTTCGCGAGCCCCGCACTACCGAGCACGCTCAACACGCCGCCGCTGATGCCGCCGAGCAATGCCCCCGTGCCGAACGACAGGCCGCCGACGCCAAGATCGATCAAGCCGCCCGTCGTCGCCCCAGCCGCCATGCCCCCTAAAGCCAGTTGTTTTTGGCTAAGGCCAAGCCCGGCATACACTTCCGCCGCGAACAAGTCTTTGCCCAACAACGATTCCGGGGGAATATGCCAGACATTATGGCGAAAATGCTCGCGAACCCGTGCCTGCGTGGCCTGTTCCAAGTGCCGCAGGCGGGCTTGAAAATCCGCTGTGAGCTTGGCCTTGACCGCCTCCCAATCGACGTCGCTGCGCGCCTCATCCGCTTTGATCGTGCGGCTAACCCGCAGGGACAGGGCCGCTTTGAGCAGCTCCAGAATCGTGGTCACACTGGCGTCGATACGCTGGGCCCAGTCCAGCTCAAAGGCGCGGATAGTGGCGGCGAGCTGCGGCTCCCAACGCTGATCGATGGTTTTCAGCGCATTCAATAACTTGATACGTTCGGCATAAGTCGCCCGATGGGCGTTGAACAGACGTACCGAATTGAACGCCTTGTTGAGGGCGTCCTGCCAGCCGGGCAGGTATTGCTCGACAACGGTCAGGTTATTGAGGATCGCCAGACGCGGGCGGCCGGTCAGGCGCAACAGCTCCATTTCCACGCGATCTTTTTCCTTGATGCGCCTGGAACCGTCCACCACCAGAATAATCCCCGCCCCCGCGGCCACCGGTCGCAGTAAGGCGCAGTCATGGCTGTACACCGGGTCGTCGTCATGCGCCGCGACAAAGGCACTGGCGGGCTCGGCCAGGTCCGGATGCGCTTGAAACCACTCCAAAATATCGCTCGGATTCTGAAAACCGGGGGTATCGATAAAGCGCAAGACACAGCGGCCATCGATGATCACCGGATAATCGTCCGCCTGGGTGGTCGTGCCCGAACGTTTGTCGATCGGAATACGATCGTTTTCCGTCAAAGTCGCCACCACCGAAGACTTGCCGGCGTTCGGATGACCGAGCACCGCCAGGACGGGCACGGCCGTGCCTGTCGCGCTCATGAAGCAGCCTCCTCGGCCGCGCCGGCCAACGGCACCACACGCAGATAGGGATCCTGCAGCTGCTCGAGCTTGCGGCGCCAGTCCTGAAACTCGAAGGCCGACAACGGCGGCAAGGGCTCGGCAGGCGTCGGTTCGCTGGCCAACAGGACGATCAGTGGCGCTTCAGTGCCGGCTCTACTGCGCAATTCACGCAATAACCGCAGCGTTTCGGTAATGGGGGGCTGCGCACCATCCCAAACGATCACAAGACGCGGCGGCGGCGCTTGCCAGTGGCTGTTGGCCACCAGGTCGATGGCCTGGCTGTTCATGGCCCGGCCACCGCCGACCGTGGCCGAATGGCCGACCCGCCAACCGGTATGTTGCAAGAGCAGCGCTTGCAAGCGTCGATGAGCCGCAGCCGGCAACACATCGGCAACATCCACGTGGAGCAATAACAGGCAAGCATCGGCAGCGATATCGATTGCCGCCAGCGATCCTAACGAGGCGGCCGGCTGGGCCGCCGGACCGGGTGCACTGCGCCCGGTTGTGACCGGCTCGAGACGCTCCGGGATATACATGGCTGGCCCGCTGCCACCGGTGGCCTCCTGGGTCGCCACCACAGGCGTCACCAAACGGGCGTACAGGGCCAGGGTATCGGCATGGGTGAACGGCAGCTTGGCCAAGGCGCGGCGTTGTTGCCATAATGACAAACTCAACAGCAGCAGCCGCGGTAAGAGTCCGTAGGTCAGCACGGCCAACACCAGAAACCACCGCCACGCACGCAAATCAGCAGCGGTCTGCCACGCCAGGGGATCCTTAAGAATGATGCGGCTGCCGGCCACTTCCGGCAGGCTCGGGTAACCCACACCCTCCCCCCATAACCAACGCCAGGGCCAGGCGATGCCGCGGGCCAGCTCATAAACGGTCGGCGGCGCGACATCCAGTGCCGAGCCCCAGCCAAAGGCCAGATCAGTAAACCATTCCAGACTGAGCGTGCTGGCGATAACACCGAGATTAAAGCCGATGCCGAATACCTGGCCCGCCAATAACACAGGCCAGATACCGACCGGACCGTACAAGACCGTTTGCGTCGCCAGCCGCCCCAAGCGGGCCTCGGACTGGGCCAATTCCGCTTGGGCCCAATGCCAGCGGCGCTGGCGTTGTAAAATAGCGGTGGCACGGATGAAAAAGGCGCGGATGAACTGGCCTAGAAAGGCGAAGTCGTCCACCATACCCCGGGCCAGGCGCGTCTTGCGCAAACCCCAGGTGGCCAGGGTAATGGTCGCCAACCCGAGCTGCAGGCCGACCAGGATGAACACGAACCAGGCGACATTCACGGGCTGGCGGCCATCGTAATGCAACAGCGCCGCCGCTACCGACAACCCCAGCAGCACACCCAGCAAACCGAGCCCAGTGGTTACTAAGCGTCGGCCATGGGCGAAGGCGGTGCCCGGCAGGGCAGCTTGTTCGGTCGAGGGCGTCGCGGCGCGCCGGGCTTCGAGCCAGAGCCGCAAGGCGCTCCGGCGATGCTCGGGCGTATGGGCAGAAGCACTGCATTTATCCTGGATGCGGGATTGGTAAATCTGCCGATCACGTTCTGCCAGCCCACTGGCGCTAATGTCCATAGCCTGCAGGCGGGCATGATCGGCCTGCACAAAGTATTGAAAGTCGATCAGATCCGACAAGCACCATCGCTGTGCTTGCCGCGTCGAGACTAGCGTCTCGGGCTGGTTGACAGAGCGCTTCGGCATTGAGTCTTCATCAGTAAACACGTGGGGTTAGCGACCACTTGACCGCTTGGTCTGGCTTGCGCCTACCAAACCCGGGCTGAGCCGCGCAGTCAACCAGCTTTTCGCTGACCCGCACAAGGTGCGCCAACAAATTTTTCCGAACCCTATTTTGACCGAGGTGTATAGCAATTACACTTTCTCCTTAACTAAAATGTTTAACGGTTGCTGGCACCTCGCGCCGGGCGTTGAGGTCAATAAGTTACAGCATCGCTAGCCGAGCGAGGTGGAACAGCAATGACTTCTCAAGTCGAGTTGGTTGAAGCGTTGATCGAGCGAATCAAGCAGCTGCCGCAGGCCAAGCAGGAAGAGCTGCTGGCGCTCCTGGATTCCTGGCTTCCCGGCCGGCAACGCCGTTATTTGCGCTATGCCAAACAAGTCGAGGTCGGTATCGGCACCGAAGACAAAGCCTTTTTGGCCCAATCCAAGGACATCAGCGCCGGCGGCATGTTTGTCGAGGCGCCCCAGCCCCTTGACCCCCACAAGACCTTGAGTGTCGTTTTTTCCCTGCCCAGCGCCGAGCAGCCTTTCAAATTCAAGGGCCACATCGTGCGCCTGACCAGTGAGGGCATTGCTGTCGAGTTCGATCAAGTCACGCCGTATATCGCCCAAATGCTGGAAGCGGCGATCAAAGATGCTTAAAGCAAGCTTACCAGCAGGAGCCGGTCAGCAGCGACCGGCGCTTAATACATGGTACTTGCATCGGTAGCGGATAAATCACGGGCACGCACCCAATCCAGCACGGTCGCACTACCCGGCCGGTTAACTTGCCAATCCCCAGGCATGGCCAGGCGCACCAGCGTCGCGGTGGGCAGCGATTTACCCTCGGCCGTACTGGGTAGGTGATTGCCTGACAAGTGCATGAGCAGCGCTTCCAAGCCAGGATTGTGCCCCACCAGCAAGACCCGGTCGGCCTCGGCGGGCGTGTCGGCAACCACCTTGAGCAGCGTATCGAGACTGGCCTCATAAATCGCCGAGACCCAATCGATCGGCGTCTGCGCAAAGCCGCCGGCCTGGCTGACGTGGTCGAGGGTTTGGGCCGCCCGCACTGCCGGCGAGCAACGAATGCGATCCGGCCGATAACCCTGGGCTTTTAGCCAGCGACCGATGCGCGGGGCCTCCTGATGACCACGGGCATTCAGCGGCCGCTCGAAATCGCCGGCGACTTGGGTGTTCCAAGCCGATTTGGCATGGCGCAGGACGAGTAATTCGCGGCTGGCTTGTGGGTGTGGCATGGGCGTTCTCCTAAAGATTGCTTAGCGGGCGAAGGCAGTCCAATCGCGCCGACGAATTGACAGGGATGCTGGCTAACGGTAGCTTGCAGGCAGCATCGCTAAATCCCCTGCCAAGCCTCAGGACTATGTCGTGATTGAAGACTTCCCCCGTATCAACCGGCTACCGCCGTATGTATTTGCCATAGTCAATGACCTCAAAGCCAAAGCGCGCGCCCGTGGCGAGGACATTGTCGATTTCGGCATGGGCAATCCGGACCGCCCAACCCCTCAGCATATTGTGGACAAACTCGCCGAGGCGGCGCAACGCGGCGATACCCACCGCTACTCCGCATCCCGGGGTGTGCCCCGCTTGCGCCGCGCGATCACCAACTGGTATGGCGAACGCTACGGCGTCGATTTGGACCCGGACAGCGAGGCCATCGTCACCATCGGCTCCAAAGAAGGCCTGGCGCATCTGGCGCTAGCCACACTCGACCGCGGCGACGCTGTTTTGGTGCCGAATCCGGCCTACCCCATCCATCCCTATGGGGCGGTAATCGCCGGCGCGGATGTTCGGCACGTGCCGCTGACCCCCGATGTGGATTTTTTTCATGAACTCGAGCGCGCGATCGACGAATCCTGGCCGCGGCCGAAGCTACTGATTTTGAACTTCCCGGCCAATCCCACCACGCAATGCGTCGATTTGGATTTCTTCGAAAAAGTGGTGACCATCGCCCGCGAGCACAAGATCTGGGTCGTGCATGACCTGGCCTATGCGGAGATCGTGTTCGATGGCTATAAGGCTCCCTCGATCCTGGAGGTCCCCGGGGCCAAAGAGATCGCGGTCGAATCCTATTCGCTATCGAAAAGCTATAATATGCCCGGTTGGCGGGTCGGTTTCCTGGTCGGCAATCCAAGCCTGATCGCTGCCCTGGCGCGGATCAAATCATACCTCGATTATGGCACGTTCACGCCGATCCAAGTGGCGGCGATAACTGCTTTAGAGGGGCCGCAGGACTGTGTCGCCGAGATTCGCGAGACCTACCGGCGGCGGCGCGATCTGCTCTGTGACGGCCTCAGCCAGCTCGGCTGGGCGGTCACCAAGCCGCAGGCCACCATGTTTGTCTGGGTCCCGATCCCCGCGCCTTATCGCGACATGGGCTCGCTGGAATTCTCCAAAAAGCTGCTGCGCGACGCCAAGGTCGCCATTTCACCGGGGGTTGGATTTGGCAGTTATGGCGATGATCATTTACGGTTTAGCCTGATCGAAAACGAGCACCGCACTCGGCAAGCGCTGCGGGGCATCAAACAAATGCTGCGCAATGACGGCGTTACCCTGCAATCACAACCACGAGGAGAAACAGCTTGAACCCGATCAAGGTCGGCCTACTCGGGCTCGGTACCGTCGGCGGCGGCACCGCCGCGGTTCTGCAACGCAATGCTCAGGAAATCGCCCGGCGGGCCGGACGGCCCATCCTTATCGATTATGTCGCGGCCCGCAATCTGGAGCGGACTCGCGCACTCGAGCTCGATGCGGTCCGGCAAACCGATGACGCCTTCGCGGTGGTCAACGACCCTGATATCAGCGTCGTGGTCGAGCTGATCGGCGGTTATGAGCCAGCGCGGGAGCTGGTACTGCAGGCCATTGCCCAAGGCAAGCACGTGGTCACGGCCAATAAGGCGCTGATCGCTTTGCACGGCAATGAAATATTCCGGGCCGCTCAGGCGCAGGGTGTAATCGTTGCCTTCGAGGCCGCGGTCGCCGGCGGCATTCCCATTATCAAGGCAGTCCGCGAAGGCCTGGCGGCCAATCGGATCGCCTGGATCGCCGGCATCATCAACGGCACAGCCAATTTCATTCTCACCGAAATGCGCGACAAAGGCCGAACCTTTGACGATGTCCTGGCGCAAGCCCAGGCCCTCGGCTATGCCGAAGCGGATCCGAGCTTCGATGTCGACGGTATCGATGCCGCGCATAAGCTGACCATTCTCGGCTCGCTGGGCTTTGGCATCCCGCTGCAATTTGCCCAGACTTATGTCGAGGGCATTCGCGCCATCACGACCAAGGATGTAACCTATGCCGGTGAATTGGGCTATCGTATCAAACACCTGGGCATTGCCCGGCGGCGGGCAGAAGGCATCGAGCTGCGCGTGCATCCGACGCTGATTCCCGAGCGCCGCTTGATCGCCAATGTCGACGGGGTCATGAACGCGGTGCTGGTGCAGGCAGATGCCGTGGGCCCGACACTCTACTACGGCGCTGGGGCCGGTGCAGAGCCGACCGCTTCGGCGGTGGTCGCCGATCTGGTCGACATGGTACGGGCCTTAACCAGCGACCCGGAAAACCGGGTGCCGCATTTGGCTTTTCAGCCGGCAGCCATGGTCGATACGCCCATCCTGCCGATTACCGAGGTGCAGTCGGCTTATTACTTGCGCATGCGGGCGGTGGATCGCCCCGGGGTGCTGGCGCAGATCACCCGCATCCTCGGTGACCTCGGCATCAGCATTGAAGCCTTCGTGCAAAAAGAGCCCACCCCCGGGGAGGCCGATGTGGATGTGATCTTGCTGACCCAGCAGGTCCGCGAGCAAGCGATGGATCAAGCCATTGCGCAGATTGCCGCCTTGGAGGTCATCAAGGGCGAGATTATGCGTATTCGGGTGGAATCACTCCTGGACGATGCCTAAAACTGCCGCGGACCGCAAAACCATTAATCCCCGCCGTGGCTCCGGTTAATGCAGTGCTAAACGACAAGCCCACCGATGCCTGAAGATAACGCGATAGCTGAGCTGAATTTGACCACCCAGCGCCCGCTGCTGAAGTTGCTTAGCCTGGCGGGTTATGCCTTGATCACTGTGGGGCTGTTCATCCAATTCGGTGCTATCGAGCATGCTTTGGATTTTGTGATCGCAGCCTTCGCACATTGGCAGATCACTTTAGGCTGGCTGCTGTCACTGGTGGTTGCCAAACTCCTGCTAGACGCCTTCATGCCCAAGCGAGAGGTCACTTGGTGCGGCGTCGGCAACGGCTGGCTGGCCTTCTGCGACCCCATGCTACCCAGCCGCTGTGAGCGTTTCAAAGTCAAGGATATCGACCAGATTCGCATTGCCAAAAAGGGTTGGCTGAGCGGCTGGGATATTTTTATCTTTTTGCATTCCGGCAAATACGCCAAGGAGCGCGCTGACAAGCGCAAGGACTTGACCCGCCTGATCGAATTCCTGCGGGTCGAGCTCCCCACGGTGGACATGCGAGTCTTGCCAAGCAAACTCATAGCCCTGCCGGAACCTGCAGGTGATGCCCAACCGGCCGAGGCAGCGGAGTCTGCCGCCGGGACTTCTGCCGCTGAAACTCGCACCGACGCCATCATGACCGGTACTGCGGCAACTGCCACGACAGCCACACTGGCCAATGATGGCGACGACACAGCCACGCCCGCTGTAGCAGCCGGCCTGGAGCGAGGCGGCGAAGTCGAACAAGGTGCCACGGAAATGACGATAGGACAGCTCGGCCCCGAACTCGAAGGCACTAGCGAAGTAGAGCATGCGGCTACTAGCCAGGCTAAGGCAGAGGCGGACACCGGCGAGCTCGCCCCAGAACAACGCGAAGCCGAGGCGACTGCAACCCTGCCGACTTCAAGTGACGAGGATGATAATGCGGCAATCGAAGGGGCTGCACTGGAAGCTAAGAAAGCGGATGACGAGGTGCTGGCGGCACCTTCCCCCGCAGCCGACGGTGATGAAGCGACAAGCGCCCCAGCAACGATCCAGCCGGAACTCGATGAGGTCAGCGCCGACACAGCCCCTGCCGAAGCCAGCACAACTGCTGCCCCCCAAGGGGGCGAGCCGGCTATCGAGGCCGAGACCGAGCAGAATGAAGCGTTGTCGCCAACGCCAACCCCCCAATCCCCTCCCGATGGCGACGCAGCCGCTGACGAAGCAGCCCACTCCCCAGATGCAGCGATGCCGGCAGCCGCTGGAACCGAGGCTGATGCGCCGGCAGCAGAGCCCTTACCTGCCTCGGCCACAGAAACCGCTGGCGATGCCAACCTAACCACAGCCGAAGATAATAGCCCAGCGGCTGTCAATACGCCAAGCGAAACGGCCCCTGAGAAACCGTCTGAACCCTGGTGGATGCGGGCTCGACAGACCCGCCGAGGGCGACGCTAAGTCTGGCGCGCGCCGAGCGGCTGCCAACTGGCGACTTCCAGCGCCGGGTCAACCTGCCAGCGGTCCGGCAGATGATTCGGCAAATCACAACACTGCTCGAGAATACGCGAGAACAGCTGTCGCGGTATGGTTTCGGCGCCGAGCGAGCTCAGATGGGCCGATGGCAACTGGCAATCGATCAAGGCAAAGCCCCAGGCGTCGAGATGTCGGGTGAGATAGGCTAAGGCCACCTTGGAGGCATCGCGCGCGCCACTAAACATCGATTCGCCGAAAAACACTCGGCCGATGGCGATTCCATACAGCCCGCCGACCACCTGCCCGCTGCCATCCCAGACCTCAACCGAATGGGCATCGCCGGCCTCATGCAGGGCCACATACGCCGCGATCATATCATCGGTAATCCAGGTATCCCAGCGGCCGTACTCGGGCGCGCCGCAAGCGCATATCACGGTTTCGAAGGCCCGGTCGAAGGTCACCTCGAAGCCTGGGTTACGCAGTACTTTGCGCAGCGAGCGATGCAAGCGAAAGCGATTGGGTATCAGCACCGCCCGGGGCGCCGGGCACCACCATAAAATGGGCTGGCCTTCTTCATACCAGGGGAAAATCCCATGGCGATAAGCGCGCAGCAGACGCGGCCGGCTGAGATCGCCGCCAATCGCCAGCAGCCCGTTGGGCTCCCGACAGGCCCGTTCGACCGGTGGAAAACCTTGCTCGGGCTGGGTCGGGTCCAGCCAAGGAAGTTGCAACATGGACATTGGACACAAGGGGGTTGGACGGTTTCACTCAGTCGTGCTTGGCCGGAAAGGTGAATGCGCTGCAAGTGCCCTGCATTGCATCTGCATGGCATCACGCTCGCGCTGGCAATGATCAGCCACAGCCCGGCAAAACCCCGGATCACGTATATAATGGGCCGACCAGGTAGACGTGGGCAAAAACCCACGCGCGATCTTATGCTCACCCTGGGCGCCGGGCTCAAAGCGCGGCAGCCCCTGCTGGATTGCATAATCGATGCCCTGATAATAACAGGTCTCAAAATGCAGACTATGATAATCCGCTAGACAGCCCCAATAGCGCCCGTATAAGCCAGCCGGTCCTTGCAGGTTGAACGCCCCGGCAACAGGTTCGCCGCTATGGCGCGCAAGGACCACCATGATCTGCGCACCCATATTGGCGCCTAAATCCTGGAAAAATGCCTGGCTGAACACCGGGATGTTGTAATGCCGTTCGAAGGTATCGGTATAGAATCGATGGAAAAGCGCCCATTCCGTGGCAGTGAGCGTATCACCGCGCCGCCGTTCAAAGACGATGCCTTGCTCAGCGACCCGCCGGCGCTCACGCCTGACCTTCTTGCGCTTGGCTGCCGTGAAGGCACTCAAAAACGCCTCAAAATCGGCATATTCGCCGTTGCACCAATGATATTGGCAATCCTGGCGCAGACACAGGCCGTGTTTGGCCAGACAATCACGATCGGTCGGCGTCAGCAGAGCCCAATGCGCGCTCGACAGCCCGTGGCGCGCGACCCAGGCCAAGGCCGCGCGCACGAGTTGGTCGCGCAGGTCCGCCGGCGAGCTTACCGCCGGTGCCACCAGCAGACGCGGGCCGGTCGCCGGGCTGAACGGAATGCCGCAAAACAGCTTGGGATAGTAACGCCCGCCGGCGCGTTCATAGGCCGCCGCCCATGACCAGTCATAAATAAACTCGCCATGGGAATTGTATTTCAGATAGGCAGGCATGGCCGCCAGCAGCTGTCCGGCAGTGTCCCGCAGCGTAAAATGGCAAGGCTGCCAACCGTACTCCAAACTGACCGCACCGTGGCGCTCGAGGGCGGCGAGAAAGGCATGCCGCAGGAACGGATTGCCATCATCCGTCAAATCATCCCATTGTTCGGCAGCAATATCGCTGATGGCTGACTCGATCCGCACGGTGACGGTTGGCATGACATTAACCACTGAAGTTGACGGTTGGCACCGCGCTAACCGACTTTCACCGGCTAACGGCTGTCTCCCCGTTTACTGGTCAAGCTGATCCAGATACTTCTCGGCATCCAAGGCCGCCATGCAGCCCGTGCCCGCCGAGGTGATCGCTTGCCGATAAACATGATCCATGACATCGCCGGCGGCGAATACGCCCGGGACGCTGGCTTCGGTGGCGTTGCCATCCTGGCCGGCGTTGACCCGGATATAGCCACCTTCCATGTTGAGCTGCCCCTGGAAGATATCGGTATTGGGATGATGACCGATCGCGATAAACACGCCCATCAGGGACAGCTCTTGCGTTTCGCCGCTGTGCGCGTGTTTCACCCGAATGCCGGTCACCCCGCTTTGATCGCCCAGCACCTCATCCAGGACATGATGCCAGAGGAGCTTGACATTGCCGTTTTCAGCCCGCTCGAAGAGCTTATCCTGCAGGATTTTCTCGGCGCGCAGCTCATCCCGGCGGTGCACCAGGGTCACCTCCGAGGCGATATTGGACAGATAGAGGGCCTCTTCGACTGCCGTGTTGCCGCCGCCGATCACCGCGACTTTCTGGTTGCGATAGAAAAACCCGTCGCAGGTCGCGCAGGCGGAAACACCCTTGCCCTTGAAGGCCTCCTCGGAGGGGAGCCCCAAATATTTTGCGGAAGCGCCAGTCGCAATGATCAGGGCATCACAGGTATATTCACCCCTATCGCCATACAAGCGATAGGGGCGGCTGGCCAGATCGACCTGCTGGATATGGTCATTGATGATAGCCGTGCCAAACCGCTCGGCATGCCGGCGCATCCGCTCCATCAAATCCGGTCCCAGCACGCCATCGGCATCGCCGATCCAGTTATCCACATCCGTGGTGGTCATGAGCTGGCCGCCCTGCTCCAGCCCGGTCACCATCACCGGTTTAAGATTGGCTCGAGCGGCATAGACGGCGGCGGTATAGCCGGCGGGGCCGGATCCCAGAATCAAGACGCGGCAATGCTTCGGTTCACTCATCGCGGGTGTACTCCCCTATTGAATTACATTAGAAATCACTAGCTGGGGCCAAGCCAGCGGGAATTAAAGCCTTTCATCCAAGGCATATTGACTCACTAACGTATGGCGTATAATGACCGCATTCTATCCGTGCAACATAGGTTCAAGCTCTTGGTGCAAGCGACCCGCCACAAACAGGGCAAGCGAACCGCGGCCGTCCAGCTGGGCAAACGGCTGCGTGAAGCGATCATGATCATCGGTAGCGCGCTGGCCGTGTACCTGATGATGGTCCTACTTTCCTATGATGGCAATGATCCAGGCTGGATGGACACGGGGGGCGCCGGCCCGGTTGAGAATATCGGTGGCCGCGTGGGAGCTCTGACCGCCGATTCGCTTTTCAACGGTATTGGCTACATCGCCTATGTACTGCCGCTGCTGGTGGTGTGGGGCAGCTGGCTGGTCGCCTATGGAAACCAGCGCGGCGAGCGGGTTTTGCTGTGGGTGCTGGGCGTGCGCTGGTTGGGCTTTTTGTTGACCTTGTTGAGCGCCTGTGCCCTGGCTGCGCTGCACTTCGTCGGACCGCATATGCCGATCAGCGCGGGAGGCGCCGTTGGTGCCATCGTTGGGATTGGATTGGTGAGTTTGCTCGGCCTGCTCGGGGCCACCCTGCTGTTGCTGGCCCTGTGGATCATCGGTGCCAGCTTGTTGACCGGCCTGTCCTGGCTGACCGTCATGGACATGCTGGGCGCGTTCAGCCTAAAGGCTTGGCAGCGCCTGCAGCAATGGCGGCACCCTGAGATCGAGCCCGAAGCCGACGACCCTGCTAAGCAGCCGGCATTCGAGGCGAGCCGGGCGCCTGAACCTGCCCGGCCCGAAGCCGAGCCGAGCGTCACCGCTGTCCCAGCCGATCCCGAATCAGCAACGACCGAGCCCGAACCCACGTTGGCGACACAAAGGGATAGCGCCGATGACGCAGGCATTCCGAGCCTCATGCCGACCGAGGTCGCGGACCTGGCCGCAGACGAACCGCGTTTTGCTGCGTCGCCCTCTCAAACCGCATCCTCTGTGCAGATCGAGCCGGAAGCAGATAGGCTCGAGCCGCCAATAGCCGAGGCGGCGGCGCCAGTCGAGCCTAGCCCCGCCACACCGGGGCCAGAGTGGCATCAGAATGGGCCAGACTTCCCGATCCCGCCGGTAGCAACCCCGCCTTCCGCCGACGCGGCCGTCCCAGCCGCTGACTCACCGGATGAGGCGCAAACAACCGTTGCCGACAGCAGTGATGCCAGTGACGCCACACTCCCTATGGACCAGCCCGGCGAGTACAGGCCTGAAGCACCAGCCTTGGTAGCGGGCGATGAGTCGCCCGACCAGCAGAGGCCGGCCGCCGAGCCGGCCTCAAATAGCCTCGTCTCGGCGGATGACACCCCCTGGCCGAGCGCGACAGAAGACGAAACGCTGGCCGATCCCGGCGACGACAGGCCGGCTCCAGCAGACAGCGCGCCACCTGTCGAGCCCCCGGAGACAGCCCCCCATGTCGAAGCCGAAGACGAGCAGCCCACGACCTGGCCTCCACCGCTTACCTTACTGGACCAGGCCAGTCCGCATGCAATGGGCGTGAGCGCCGAGGAGCTGACCCGGATGGCGCGGCTGGTCGAGGCTAAGCTCGCCGACTTCGGGGTTTCAGTCACGGTTGCCGAGGCGGATATTCAGCCCGGCCCCGTCATCACCCGCTTCGAGCTGCAACCGGCGCCGGGCTTGAAAAGCGCCAAAATCTCTAATCTGCACAAGGATCTGGCGCGGGCCTTGTCGGTCACCAGCGTGCGAGTGGTCGAGGTCATACCCGGCAAGTCGACCATCGGCCTGGAAATCCCCAACACGACCCGGGAAACTGTGCTGCTCAGCGAGCTGCTCTCATCGCCGGCCTATCTGCACAGCAAATCGCCGCTGACCATCGCCCTGGGCAAGGATATCGGCGGCAAGCCGCGAGTGGCCGACCTCAGCAAAATGCCGCATTTGCTGGTAGCAGGCACTACCGGCTCGGGCAAATCCGTAGCCATCAATGCCATGCTGCTGACCCTGCTCTACAAGAGCAAACCGGCGCAGGTGCGCCTGATTCTGATCGACCCTAAGATGCTGGAACTCAGCATTTACGAAGGCATTCCGCATTTGTTGGCCCCTGTCGTCACCGACATGAAGGAGGCCGCCAATGCCTTGCGCTGGAGCGTCGCGGAGATGGAGCGCCGCTATAAGCTCATGTCCATCCTCGGGGTACGCAACATCGCCGGCTACAACAACAAGGTCGAAGCGGCCATCACCCGTGGCGAGCCGATTGTCGATCCGCTCTATGATCCCAGCAATGCCTTCGATACCGAACAGGCACCGCCGACCCTCGAGCCCCTGCCCTATATCGTTATTGTCATCGACGAATTCGCCGACATGATGATCACCGTCGGCAAGAAAGTCGAGGAACTCATCGCCCGCCTGGCACAAAAGGCGCGGGCTGCCGGTATCCATCTGATTCTCGCCACCCAGCGGCCTTCGGTGGATGTCATTACCGGCCTGATCAAGGCCAACATCCCGGCGCGCATGGCCTTTCGGGTCTCGTCGCGGGTGGATTCGCGCACTATCCTGGACCAAATGGGCGCGGAAACCCTGCTCGGCTATGGTGACATGCTCTATATTCCGCCCGGCTCGTCGATTCCCGATCGCCTCCATGGTGCCTTTGTCGGAGATCATGAAGTGCACCAGGTCGCCGATTATCTCAAGCGCATGGGCCCGCCGGATTATATCGAGGATATTCTGGAAGACCCCAACGAGGGACTGGACGTCATTCCGGGCCTGGAACCCACTGATGCCGCCGAAGGTGAGAACGATCCACTGTATGATGAGGCGGTCGCCATTGTCACCCGGGATCGCAAGGCCTCGATCTCTTATGTGCAACGACGCTTGAAAATCGGCTATAACCGCGCCGCACGGCTAGTTGAGGAAATGGAAGCCGCTGGCGTAGTCAGTGCCGCGCAAAACGGCAGCAGCCGTGACGTTCTGGCCCCCGAACCGCCATGAAAATACTTATCCGGCGGTATAAACCCGCCCACGCCACCCTAATGCAAGTAGCTTAATACCATGATTACGCAAACCCGTTTTGTTATATATTCGTTAGTGCTCCTGGTAGTGGCGACAAACTCGCTGGCCACCGACAATCCGGTCGCGCGCCTGGAGCGCTTCTTTCAAACCACTGACACGCTGACAGGCCGATTTAGTCAGACAGTGGTCGATGCAGACGGCGAAGTGCTGCAACAATCCCGGGGCTCGGTCAAGCTGCTGCGACCCGGGCATTTTGCCTGGCGCTACGAGACGCCTTATGAGCAAATCATCATCGCCGACGGCGACAATCTATGGATTTATGACAAGGATCTGGCTCAGGTCACCCAGCGTCCGTTAACCCAAGCACTGGGTACCGCCCCGATCATGCTTCTGTCGCAAGCCAGCCCGCTGCATGAAGCGTTCGAGGTCATCAGCAGCGAGCGCCGTGGCGGCCTCGACTGGGTCACCTTGAAGCCTAAGGCCGCCGACACTGACTTCACTCGGGTGCAAATGGCGCTGGACCAAGAAGGTTTCAAGCAAATGGTCCTCGATGACCAATTCGGTCAGCAGACCTTGATTCGCTTCTCGATTTTACAGACCGACGTTGAGTTAAAGCCTGCTGATTTCGAGTTTGAAGTCCCTGCAGGGGTGGATCTCATTGGCCCAGACCAGCCTTCTTAGATGCCCTATCCCAGTGAATTGATTCACCGGCCATGAGCACAGCGCCCGAGCCACGCCCATTGGCCGAGCGCATGCGGCCGGCCACACTGGAGGATATGAGCCCGTTCCCCGAGGCCTGGAAATCAAAATTCGTGACAAACTGGCCGAGCTGCGCCGGCGCAATCGGCAAGCTTGACCCCGCTGGCGATGACGTGCATCTGTGGGTTTGTGAGCTAAACGACATTAATGATTGGGACCGCATCGCTGCCGAGCAGAACCTTCTAAGCAAGGCAGAACGCCAGCGATTAGCCCGTTTTAAAGACACTACGGCCTGGCAGCTGGGCTTGCTGAGCCAGGTCATGCGCCGCCACGTGTTAGCAGCCTATCTGCCTTCCTACTCGCCAGCTGCCTGGCGCTTTGCCACCAATGGCCATGGCAAACCTCATATCACTGCCCCGCCGGCAGGTACTGGTTGGCAATTCAATCTTTCCCATACGCATGAACGTATTGTGCTCGGGATCAGCCGGCAACACGTGCTGGGGGTGGATACCGAAACCCCCACCCGCCAGACCGATTGGCTTGAGATCGCCAGGCGCTTTTTTCATCCAGACGAATTTCGATACATGGCCACACTGGACGCCGCCCAACAACAGCACTGGTTTTTCCAGGCCTGGACCCTCAAGGAAGCCTATCTCAAAGCCTGTGGTGTCGGGTTAGCTGGCGGCTTGGACCGCTTGCAGATT
>CAYFSA010000046.1:5393-20950 GCA_964345605.1 uncultured Ectothiorhodospiraceae bacterium | reverse complement strand
GCTGTTCCCTGGTTTCACAACCTCTAGCTGCTTGAGCAAATCGCTGCGCGCAAGCACATTGCTTGCCCTGACTAATTCCTGCAGCGTTGCAAGGTCAATCGGGTGACGCTCGAGGGTAAGACTTTTTTCTTTGGCTTTGTTGATCAGTTCATGCAGCGTTCGCAGGATTTTCAAATCCAACACGGTCGGCTTGATATGATCGTGCGGTCCGTCACCATGAATAAGACGTGTATAAATTTGATGGCCGCGATTGGTTGGTTTGCCGAGTCGAGTGTGCCGAATCAAAATAAAAACATCGCAATCATGCCGCTGCACCGCTGCCTCAGCAATGCGCATCACCCAATAAAAGCGCGTCAAATTATCGCTTTCCGTCCAGGCAAGACCGAATTTTTTGGCATGGAGATAATAACTCAAGGATACACCACGCACATGGCTGCGGTAGGCCGCATGGGTTCCCGCGGCGGGGCTTAGGAAATTGCGTTTCACCTCTTTCAACGCTAGCGTTTGTAATGCCTCGGCAACATACCAAATTAAATCCTCAGAGGCCTCTTCAGTCAGATTCCGGGTCCGGCGGTCGATTTCGGCATACGTTTTCTCCCAAATAACGAGGAATTCTTCAACATCGGTTACTGGTTCAGATTCAGAATCGGGCATGCCACCTGAAGACTTTGGCAGTGAATCTTTGTAGGCTTGATAGACATTATAGCCGATCCGTAACACCGTTCTGATCAGATATTTCCCCCGGGGGAACTTTGTCTCCAGGTCCATATAATCTAACGGCACCAATGGGTTAGCCGGTTTGGGAGTCGCCTGACGATGCAGGGGCGCAAGCCGGTGCTGCCATAATAATTTGATTTGATTGACAGGGATCGGTTTGATGTCGATCATG
Source organism: uncultured Ectothiorhodospiraceae bacterium (assembly GCA_964345605.1). Taxonomy (GTDB): domain Bacteria; phylum Pseudomonadota; class Gammaproteobacteria; order CAYFSA01; family CAYFSA01; genus CAYFSA01. The sequence goes on along the minus strand of CAYFSA010000046.1, from coordinate 20,061 downwards.
CTGTTCAGGCGGGCATGATCTGCCGCTGTGACATGCTTGCGCGTATAAAGATAGGTCTCGGTAATCAGACTGATAACGACCAGGCATTGGGCGTCGTTATAGCCCGTATGAATTTGCGAGTTAAGGCTGAACAATGGCGACAGATCAGGTTGGCCGTCGGCATTATGCGGTACGTTATCGAGTTGGTCGAAGCATAAAACAATGGGTTGTTCGTCCGGGCAAACGCGTAATAAATTCAGTAAGATAGATTTGGCTGTTTCTTCATCATCCACAGCCCGTTTGACCCCGAGGTCTTGCAGGTCGTCGGTATCGAGCTCGTCTCCGCGCAGCCAGGCGATTGCGAGTTCGCGGCTATCCTCATGAGCGAGCCCGGCGATGACTCGGAAAAATAAGCGACCGTTTTCAACCTGCCTGGAATAGTGTCTGCTACACGTGTCTTTGAAGCGCTTTGGCTCGGTTTCCGTGCAAATCCGGTGTAAGGCATGAAACCACTGCATCAATTGGCTTTGTGCGCCCCTTTGCGGCGGATACAACAGACTTTGCACAGTATGGCGCAGCGTGTGCCGCCAGATGCGTTCGCCATCTGCCCAGGGACCAATATAAGCAAAACGCGCCTGTCTGCCCCAATCACGTTGCAAGCGGCCCAATAAAAAGGTTTTGCCAGCCCCGGATTGCCCCACGACCAAACTGGTGTAGGGCCGGCGGCGCTGTTTAGCGGTACGAATATCGGTTTTCAGGCGTTCCAGGCAATCACGGTGTATCGCCTCTACCGGGTCCTCCGGCCCGACCGGGGTTTGGAAAAAGTCGCCGGAAACGTAAAAATCAAAGGGGTTGATATGAGAAGCAATTAATTCGTCTAAGGTGGCCATGAACTAAACGGGTCAGCTTGACCGAGCGATTCTTGCATAAAAGATAGGGCCGCCGATTTCCTGAGGGATACCGGCATTAATTTCGGCATCAGTATACTGCCCCATTTCCTGAGCGGTCACCAGTTCGATGTATTCGCCTTGTTCCAAACTATACAACATCTTGTCAATTACCTCTCGACTAGCCCGGTGGGCAACTTCCTCGCGAATTTTAAATAGCGGCACTAATTCATCCTCGCCCTGCGCATAACGCAGATTTTGAATGATTTTCAGGAGTTGATCCAAATCAAAAGATGGCTCGGCAGCGTTAGCGGCAGGTGGGGATGTGAGCGACTTTGCAGGTTGTCCTGATGAGCTGGTAAAAAAATCGCGGATGAAATTCGCATAATTACCGAGCAATGCCGCCGGAATTTGACTTTTACCAATGTGCTCTGAGCCAAGTTCGCTAAGCAAAAACCGACTGCCAGAAGGGCTAAGCCAGACTTGATCGATCGCTTCGGTGAGTTTTAACAAACCCTGGGAAGCCATGCGCCTCAATCGGTCGTTTGCATCCGGCCCCAAGGCCTTAACTTCTTTCTTGTTACCTGAAATAGGGCCCTTATGACAAGCTGCCAACACGGCCTTTTCCTCCTTTGGCAAGGGAATAGTCTCGGCTTGACGGGCCGCTTTGCCGGCTTCGGTTATTTCAATGTGCGTGATTTTGTTACTGAGTTCTAGCAAGCCTTCTCGATTGAGCTTTTGGGCACTCCGGCGCACTTCGGCCGCTGGCGATTTATCAGCTGGCTTAAGTTGTTTGGCTGTGATCTTTGCACAATACTCCGCAAATGCGATCAGCCGCAGCAAAAGCTTGACATCAAAAAGACTCATATCTCTCATGAACGACTCGTCAAATAAATAATGCAAATAGTCAATATGAATATAAGCAGCATAGCGAACAAAGCAGGCTTCTTTCAATCAAACCGAGATACCTGGGTTGGCATTACGTGCAATTCCTTGCTCCCACGGGGTTGACCCAGGCTTATAACTATGCATCATCACCTAGGTTCCAATAGTTTGCAGAACAGCGTTACCCTTAAACGAGCCCATCCCCATCAGAAGGAGTGCGATTATGCGCTTGGACAAGAGAATCACCGAAGCTTTGAATGCCCATGTATCCGTCGAAGCCCGCTCGGCGTTTAACTATATCGCTATGGCATCCTGGGCCGATATCAAAGGTCTGAATGGCTTTGCTGCCCACTTTCGCAAAGAAGCCGAAGGCGAGATGAGCCATATGCATCAGTTTATCCGTTATCTGAACGATATGGATTTTCAGGCCACGATCAGCGATATACCTGCGCCGCGCAGTGATTGGTCCGACCTGCGCGAAGTGGTCGAAGAAGTCTATAACCAAGAAAACGACCTTACTAACGCCATCAATAACTTGGTGTCGCTGGCTCGGGATGTTCAAGATCATTTCACGGAAAGTTTCCTGGTCGGCTTCATCCCCAGCCAGATTGAAGATACTTCGGTAGCCGACGACCTGCGTCAACGGGTCGCGATGACCAATGATGGCCAGGGCCTTTTGTTCATTGATCAGGAGCTCTCCCGTAACACCACTACGACAGCTGGTTGATCGGCGATAGGTCGGGGCCTTATCTAAACCTTGAGTGGATAGACCTACGTTACTTTCACTACTAATCACCTATATCCCGGTCTAGCCGCACTGTCATTAAGTTAGTGCAGACCATCCTGGGTGTGTCGGTCTCCAGCGCGATTAGGGTCGTCCTGGAGGTCGACTCGTCAAGACAACAGGCTCAACTTAATGGCAGTTTGGCCCGAAGCGACAGCCCGCTGTTAAAACATGGACACTGGTGAAATGCTACCATACTGCGCAATTGTGTCTTGGATGTGATCACGTCGGGTAGTTAATCAAACGATAAGGAGAGCTAGTGCAATGTTTGCGTTTTTATTCGGTGTTGTCGTCGGTATTTTGTTAGCCGCCGCTTTTCCGGGAGTCGTCAGGGTGGCCGAGCCCGCGGCTGAAGGGATGAGTAACATGCTGCAGTCCTTGTTCCGGCAAATGCGTAACAATTCCTCCTCGGATCGGTCGCCGTCGAATCAGGACCGTGAGCCTTAATTGATAAGGCTACTACTGTGATAAGGCCATTGTCAGATAGAAAAGGGGCGCCCTGACGGACGCCCCAAACACGCTCCTACACACGTGGGGGAACCAGTAACCTTACTTTTTGCTGCCGGTGAACTCTGGATAAGCTTCCAAGCCGCATTCGGCAAAGTCCGCACCCATCATTTCGTTCTCTTCGCTTAGCCGCAGTCCTGGGAACAGCTTGAGGATGAGCCAGACGATCATGGATACAACAAACACCCAGATGAAGATGGTCAGCGCACCGACAATTTGGCCGATGAAGGTCGCGCCGTCATTGGTCAGCGGGACTAGCAGAAGGCCCAGGATGCCGACCACACCATGCACCGAGATGGCGCCGACCGGATCGTCGATTTTTAGTTTATCGAAGGTGACGATGCTAAAGACCACCAGCACGCCGGCAATCCCGCCAAACAGCGTCGCCAGGATGGGCGTAGGCGTAGACGGCTCGGCGGTAATAGCCACCAATCCGGCTAAGGCTCCGTTCAGCAGCATGGTCAAATCAGCCTTGCCAAACAAGACCTTGGCGGCCAGCAGGGCGGCGATGGCACCGGCTGCGGCGGCGGCATTGGTATTCAAAAAGACAATGGCGACGGCGTGGGCGCTGTCGATGTCGCCGAGCTTCAGCACCGAGCCGCCGTTGAAGCCGAACCAGCCCATCCACAGCACGAACGTGCCCAGTGTCGCGAGCGGTAGATTGGCGCCGGGAATCGCGCGGATTTCACCGTTGGGGCCGTATTTCCCTTTGCGTGGTCCGAGCAGGATAACCCCAGCCAGAGCGGCGGTAGCCCCCGCGAGGTGTACGATTCCGGAGCCGGCGAAATCGGAGAAACCAAGATCCCCCAGGCTGTACAAGCCAAAGACGCTGACCCCACCCCAAGTCCAGCTGCCTTCCATCGGATAGATGAAGCCGGTCATCACCACGCAAAAGGCTAAAAACGCCCAGAGTTTCATGCGTTCGGCTACGGCACCGGAGACGATGGACATGGCAGTTGCCACGAATACGACCTGGAAGAAAAAGTCGGAGGCACCCGAATAGACCGACCCCCCATGGAAACCGGCTTCAGCCGAGTCGGCCAGAATCCCGGCGGCATAGTTCTCGCCGCCCATAATGCCGTTTAGGAAAAAGCCGCCATCATACATTATGGCGTAACCGCAAACCAGATACATGATACAGGCGATGGAATACAGGGCGATGTTCTTGGTAAGAATTTCCGCCGTGTTCTGGGCCCGTACCAGACCCGACTCCAGCATGGCGAAACCGGCCGCCATCCACATCACTAGGGCGCCCGATACCAGAAAATAAAAAGTATCCAGGGCATACTGCAATTCAAATATTTGATTTTCCATAATGGATTACCTCGGCAATTGCGTCATGAATGCTTAGAGCGCGTCGTCACCGGTTTCACCGGTACGAATGCGGATCGCCTGTTCGAGATTGAAGACAAAAATCTTGCCATCCCCGATTTTGCCCGTGTTGGCAGCCTTGGAAATGGCTTCGATTGCCTGATCGACGAGTCCGTCGGCCACGGCGACATCAAGCTTGACTTTCGGCAGAAAATCCACCACATATTCGGCGCCTCGATAAAGCTCCGTGTGGCCTTTCTGGCGACCAAAGCCTTTGACTTCGGTGACGGTGACACCTTGTACACCGATATCCGAGAGTGACTCACGGACATCATCGAGTTTAAAGGGTTTGATAATAGCGGATATCATCTTCATCGGTTACGACTCCTCGACTCAGACCCGTGGTCAGCGGGTCGGTTGTGGATTTGACTTGCGGTCAAGCTCATGCAACAGCAGTTAGTACCTCAGTCACATTAAAAATCAAAACGCTTGCGCCAGCCAACGACCGCACGTGGTCGCTTGCTGAAGGTTTGCATGGATGCATCGATCGCGACGGGATAACCTTCGCCACGGTCTAAGGTGGCCCCATACATACCTATACTGAAATCACCCATTTGGGTGGATTTGCTTACCTTGACACCATAGTCGAAGTAATTGTCGAAGCCTTCCTCGGCCTCCTTGGCAAACCAATAGCCGCCATGTAGGTTGACGGCAACGGCATTCATGTTCGGTACATCGAAGCTCATGTTGGCGTCAACATAATTCGAACCCAAGGCATCGTCATTAGGAGCAGCCGATTGCAGTTCTGTCCAAACCCCGATACTGGCGCCGGCGTAGCCGAGCGTGCCGTAGATTTCCAGGTTATCGCTCGAGTCGATTAGGGGGTACGTCATGCGCAGCAGCCCAATGTCATAGGTCAACTCATTCATTTTGCCTGCCATACCGGCATAAAAATCGATTTGATAACCGCGGCCGTTGCTTGCATCAACATTGAGATTGCTTGCCCAGGTGCCCAGATAAGCCCCGGTATTGGTGACATAATCCAAGCCGCCTTGAATGGCCGCGGCATCGTCAGTGAGCGAAATGCCCCGCCAAATATAGTTGCTGTATGCGCCAATATGGCCGGTAAGTTCATCCGCAGCTGCATTCCCGTTCAATGTCAAAGTCAGCAAACCCAGTACGCCCAGGGTTTTGTTCAGATCGTGCATTTCGCGTCTCCAAAACGGTGTGAGAATGAAATGCATCGCATCCGCTCGCTATTTAGCAATCGGTATGCCATGCAATAAATGATCAAAAATCAAAATGTTACTTAGATTGGGTGGCTTGCGCCTCGAAATGGTGCACCAGCTTCGCGCCGCCTGACAGGCTGTGCATCAAAGTGGTGCGTCAGCATAAACCGGATTGGCGCAAGCGCAAATCCGGCTGTTGATGGTACAATCCCGAGCAACTCTTAACATGGTGGAGACTAATCATGGATAACGCCAAATTCGACGAATTCGCGCAGCGCCTGGCTGAGTTCATCCCAGGACCGGCGCGTGAGCTGCAGCAGGATTTTGAGAAAAATCTGCGGGCCGGATTGCACAGTGCCTTTCAAAAGATGGATCTGGTGACGCGCGAGGAATTTGATCTGCAAGCTTCCCTGCTAGCCCGCACCCGCGAGAAGCTGGATGCGATGGAAGCAAGGCTGCAGACATTGGAGGAAAAAGTCGCCAGTTATCACGGCGGGCCTGCGGGTGAAGCGAGTCATGCTCAGGTTTGAACAGCCGCTATGCGGCATGTTAGCTGACGAGGGAGGCTGATCGGCATGGGGCTGGCGGTAGCACTGAGTCGGGCGCGTGAAGGCATTAACGCGCCCTTGGTGCATGCCGAGGTGAATGTGGGCGGCGGGCTGCCGGGGATTGCCATTGTCGGTTTGCCCGAGGCCGCGGTCAAGGAGAGTCGCGACCGGGTCAAGGCCGCCCTGCAAAATGCCGGCTTCGAGTTCCCCAAGGGCCATGTTACGGTCAATTTGGCGCCGGCGGACCTGCCCAAAGATGGTGGGCGTTTTGATCTGCCCATTGCGGTGGGGATCCTGGCGGCCTCGTTTCAAATCCCTACCACCGAGCTGGCCCACTGCGAGTTGATTGGTGAGCTCAGTCTAGGCGGCGAGCTGCGTGGTATCGGTGGTGCGCTGCCGGCGGCACTGGCTGCGCGCGAAGTGGGACGCCGCTTGCTCCTGCCCCGGATTAACGCCGCCGAAGCCGCCTTGGTGGCGGAGATCGAAGTTCTGCCCGTGACGCATTTGCACGAGGTGGTCGCCCATCTGACCGGGGCCGAGCCTATCCAGCCGGAACCGGTGCCGGTAGCCAGCACGGCCATTCCGGAATACCCTGTCGATCTTGGCGATGTGCATGGTCAGCAGCATGCCAAACGGGCTTTGGAAATCGCCGCGGCTGGGGGGCATAATTTGATTATGATTGGCCCGCCGGGAACGGGCAAAACCATGCTGGCAAGTCGGTTGTGTACCATCCTGCCCTTGTTGAGCGAAGCCGAAGCGGTGGAAACGGCGGCGGTGCATTCCGTGGCGTCGCAGACGTTTGATCCGGTGAGTTGGCGGCTACGGCCGATCCGCGCGCCGCATCATACTGCTTCCGGTCCAGCACTGGTGGGGGGCGGCTCGCATCCCCGGCCAGGCGAAGTGTCCCTGGCCCATAACGGCGTCTTGTTTTTGGATGAGCTCACCGAGTTCGATCGGCGGGTCCTGGATGTGCTGCGCGAGCCCATGGAGACCGGCAGCATCACGATCTCCCGCGCTGCCCGGCAGACCGATTTCCCGGCGCGCTTTCAATTAGTGGCCGCGATGAATCCCTGCCCGCAGGGGTATGACTGCGATCTCGGCGAGCGTTGCCAATGCACCGCGGAGCAGCGGCGGCGCCATCTGACGCGGATTTCCGCGCCCTTGCTCGATCGTATTGACTTGCAAATCGAGGTGCCGCGCCCGCCCAAGGAAGCGCTGGCCAGTGCGGCCCCGGAAGGCGAGAGCAGTGCTGTGGTGCGCGAGCGAGTCTGTGCTGCCCGCCATCAACAAATCCAGCGCCAAGGGCATTTGAACACCCATTTGGCGGGGCGTGACGTCACCCGGCGTTGTCCCCTTAGTGCCACAGATCGCAAACTGCTCGAAACTGCGATGGAGCGCTTTAAGCTGTCGGCCCGTGCCTATCATCGTATTGTCAAGGTCGCCCGCACCATTGCCGATCTCGGCCAGGCCGAACAAATCGGCACGGCCCATTTGACCGAGGCGTTGAGCTATCGCGCCATGGATCGCTGGCGGCAGCAAACGGGTTAAACCATATAGGGAATGAATATCGTTAACCCGACCACGACCGCGAACAGCGCTGCAACCAGTGTGGCAAAGGCGCCCAAATCCTTGGCGGCCTTAATGTAATGATGAGGATCTTGGGAGATCGCGTCCCCCAAACATTCGATGGCTGTATTGAGGGTTTCCGTGACCCAAACCAGGGTGATGGCCGATAATATGAACAGCCATTCCAACGGCCGCAGGTTGAACAGGTAGCCCAATAAGACGATCACCACTGAGGCGAATGCATGAAGGCGCGCATTCGGCTGCGTCGCGAGCAGATGAACGCCGCCGGCGAAGGCATGCGCGAAACTTTTAAGACGCCCCCTCAGATAAGCCTGCATCGCTTCAGGATGATCGTCGGGGGCCGCCGAACAGACTGCTGATGACCAGCAACGTCGCCCCCACAGTAATGGCCGAATCGGCGATGTTAAACGCCGGCCAGTGATAGCTGCCGTAGTAAACATCGATAAAATCGATGACATAGCCGAGATACAGGCGATCGATGAGATTGCCCAAGGCGCCGCTAAGGATCAGCGTGAGGGCCAGCCCGGTCAGGCGCTCCTTGGGACCCAGGCGGCGCAGCCAGGCGATGATGATCACGCTCACCACCAGGGCCAGGCCGGCAAACAGCCAGCGCTGCCAGCCGCCGGCCTCGGCCAGTAAGCTGAAGGCCGCGCCCGTGTTGTAGGCCAGGGTCAGATTGAACAGCGGCAATACCGGCACCGGCTCGCCGTAGACTAGATACTGCTCGGCCAGCCATTTGGTAAACTGGTCCAGGCCGATGATCACGCCCGCCAGGGCCAGCCAGCGGCTCAGGCCGATCTGGCGCACCACCCCCTTTGCTTTTCCGGTCATCCCCGTCATGCGTACACCCTGGCCTCGCCGCTGCCGACCACATTGTCGACACAGCGCCCGCATAATTCAGGATGCTCTGGATGGCTGCCGATATCGGCACGGCGATGCCAGCAGCGCGGGCATTTCGGCTGCCCACTGGCCTGTACCCGGACACCGAGTTCGCCGCCGCTCTCCAGGGCCACACTATTGGCCCCGGGCGGCTGCTGCTCGCGGGGATACACGCGGGCCTCGGACGTAATCAAAACAAAGCGGAGTTCCTCGCCGAGCTGGCCAAGGCGTGCCAAAGTAGCCGGGGCGCAATACAGCTCGACCTCGGCATCCAGCGAGCCGCCGATCCCGCCGGCCTGGCGGACCCGTTCGAGCTCGGGGCCAACCGCGGCCCGCACCCGCAGAATCTCGTCCCAGAAGGCCGGCCCCATGGCCGCATCCGCCTCCAGGTGAGTCAGGTCAGGGTACCACTGGGTCAGCAGGACGCTGTCGCCCTCGCTGCCGGGGATCAGCGGCCAGATTTCATCGGCCGTGAAGGACAGAATCGGGGCCAGCCAGCGGCTCATGGCAGCAATGATGTGATACATCGCCGTCTGTGCGGAGCGACGGGCACGGCTGTCCGCCGGGGTAGTGTATTGGCGGTCCTTGATGACATCGAGATAAAAGCTGCCGAGCTCGACGGCGCAGAAATGATGGACTTGCTGATAGACCCGGTGAAAGGCGTAGTCGGCATAGGCCTGCACCACTGCTTCCTGCAGGCGGGCCGCCCGGTCTACCGCCCAGCGATCCAGCGCCAGCATGTCCTGATTGGCCAGCACATCCCGCCCGGGCTCGAAACCGGCCAGGTTGGCCAACAAAAAGCGCGCGGTATTGCGGATGCGCCGATAGGCATCGGCAGTACGCTTGAGGATTTCGTCCGAGACGGCCATCTCGCCGCTGTAATCGGTGGCGGCCACCCACAGGCGCAGGATATCGGCCCCGAGGGTTTGCATGACCTTTTGCGGTGCCACCACATTGCCGCGGGACTTGGACATCTTCTGGCCATGGGCATCGACGGTGAAGCCATGGGTCAGGACGCCGCGATAGGGGGCCGTATCGCGCATGGCCACGGCCGTCAGCAGGGAGGACTGGAACCAGCCCCGGTGCTGGTCGGAGCCTTCCAAATACAACGCCGCCGGCACGCCCAGCTCGGCGTTGGGTTCGAGCACGCAGGCATGGGTGACCCCGGAGTCGAACCAGACATCCAGGGTATCGGTAACCTTGTCATAGGCATTCGCTTCGTCACCGAGAAGCTCGCTCGGCTCGAGCTCGAACCAGGCATCGATCCCGGCCGCCTCGATGCGTGCGGCCACGGCTTCGATCAGGGCCCCGGTGCGCGGATGCAGCGCGCCGCTCTGGCGATGCACGAACAGGGTGATCGGCACGCCCCAGTTGCGCTGACGCGAGATGCACCAATCCGGTCGATTGGCCACCATGCCCTCGATCCGCGCCTGGCCCCAGTCAGGCATCCACCGGACCTGGCCGATCTGCGCCAGTGCCGCCTCGCGCAGGCCCTGGGCCGCCATGCCGATAAACCACTGTGGGGTGGCGCGGAAGATCAGCGGGGTCTTATGCCGCCAGCAATGCGGATAGCTGTGCTCGAATTTGGCGACCCGCAACAGAGCGCCGTTGGCCTGCAGGGTGTCGATAATGGCCTGATTGGCATCGTTCACCTTTTGGTCGGCAAACAAGGGCGTATCAGGCAAAAACCGGCCGTCGCCGCCGACGGGGTTGGCTACCGGTAAATCATAGTGCTGGCCGATGGCATAGTCTTCCTGGCCATGCCCCGGGGCGGTATGCACGGCCCCCGTGCCGGTTTCGGTGGTGACGTGCTCGCCAAGAATCAGCGGTACCTGACGCTCATAGAAGGGATGCTGCAGCAGCAATCCCTCCAGCTCGCTGCCGCGGCAGCGGCCCAATACCTCGGCATCGAGCTGCCAGCGCTGCAGGCAATCGGCGCGCAGCTCCTCGGCCACCACGAACCGGCCTTGTGAAGTCTGCAGCAGGCAATACTCCAGCCTGGGGTGCAGGGCTACCGCCTGGTTGGCTGGCAGGGTCCAGGGGGTGGTGGTCCAGATCACCACGCCGATCGGCGCCGCCTCAGTGACACCGAAAGGCTTGGCGAGGGCCGCGGGCTCGACAGCGGCAAACGGTACGTCGATGGCGAACGAGGTCTTGTCGGCATATTCGACCTCGGCTTCGGCCAGCGCCGAGCCACAATCCACGCACCAATGCACGGGTTTGAAGCCGCGCACCAGATGCCCGCGGGCGATGATTCGCCCCAGGGCGCGCACGATATTCGCCTCGAAGGCATAATCCATGGTCAGATAGGGCCGCTGCCAATCGCCGAGCACCCCCAGCCGCTTGAAATCCGCGCGCTGGCGATCGATCTGGGTCGTGGCAAACGCCCGGCAATGGTCGCGGAATGCCCGTGGGCTCAGGTGCTTGCCGGGCTTGCCGACCTCGCGCTCGACCTGCAATTCGATGGGCAGGCCGTGACAGTCCCAGCCGGGCACATACGGCGCGTCGTAACCGGCCAGGGTTTTGCTCTTGACGATGATGTCCTTGAGGATTTTGTTCACGGCATGGCCGATGTGAATGTCGCCATTGGCATAAGGCGGGCCATCGTGCAGCACGAACTTTGGCCGCCCCTGACAGGCCCGCCGGATCTGGCCATACAGGTCCCGCGCTTCCCAGGCAGCCAGCCAGGCAGGTTCGCGTTTGGCCAGGTTGCCGCGCATGGGGAAGTCGGTTTGCGGGAGATTGAGAGTGTCTTTGTAATCGGTCACAGCCGCAATCAGCTCCTAGAAATCATGGGTTAATGCCTCGGGCGTTGCCTGCCCGTCGAACTGGCGCCGGTCGAAGAAGTGCCGCGCGGCGGCAACGTCCTGAGCGATTTGCGCGGTCAGCTCGTCTAACGAGGCAAAGCGCTCCTCGTCGCGCAGGCGGTGCAGCAAGCTCACCTGAATATGGCGACCATACAAATTACCGGTGAAGTCGAGCAGATAGACTTCGAGAATGGGCTCCTTGTCACCACCAATAGTCGGGCGCCAGCCGATATTGGCTACCCCCGGCAGGGGCTCTTCCTCCAGGCCGAAGACCTCCACGGCGAAGATACCGCGCACCGGTGAGACGCGCCGCTGCAGGCGGACATTGGCGGTCGGAAAGCCGATCTGCCGGCCGCGTCGATCGCCATGGCCGACCCGCCCGGAGATCCGGTAGGGCCGGCCGAGTAGTCGCGCGGCCCCCGCCATGTCGCCTTCGGCCAGGGCTGTGCGCACGCGGGAGCTTGATACACGCTGCCCGTCGATGGCGAACGAGCGCATGTGGGCGGTTTTAAAGCCATGCCGCTGGCCGGCCTCGTGCAGCATGGCGAAGTCCCCGGCACGCTGATGGCCGAAGCGGAAATCATCACCAACGACCAGATAACGTACACCAAGGCCGTCTACTAACAAGCGCTCGATGAAGGCCTCGGCAGGCAGCCGGGCCAGGGCAGCAGCGAAGCGCAGGCAGAACACCCGATCGACGGCGAAACGGCGCAGAGACTGTAGCTTTTCGCGCAGCCGGGTCAGGCGGGCCGGGGCTCGCTCACCCAGGAAATATTCGCGCGGCAGCGGCTCGAAGGTGATGACGACCGCCGGCAACTGCCATTCATCGGCGACCTCCGCCAACTGACCGAGCACGGCCTGATGGCCGAGATGGATACCGTCGAGATTGCCGATGGTGGCAACACAGCCCCGGTGCTCGGGCCGCAAGTTGTGATAACCGCGAATGAGCTGCATGGTCGTCTGGGTAAAAGGCGTAATAATATCAGAAGTTGGCAGATGAGCCAGGGGGCTGTGATGGCCAAGGATGCAATGCCCTTAGGTTAGGTTAACGCATAACCCAGGTTCTTGGGTTAAAATGCGTGCTCGTCTGCTTCTAGCAAAGTCACATTGGAGGCAAGCCAAGCTATGATCCAAGTCGCCAAGCTTGATGATACGACGTTCCAAGTCACCGTAGACAAACAGCGCAAGACTACTCATCGGGTAACCGTCAAACCGGCCGACTATCAACGCCTGACCGCAGGCAAAGTCCCGCCGGAGAAATTGGTTGAGCGCTCATTCGAGTTTCTGCTCGAGCGCGAGCCGAATACCAGCATTCTCGGCGAGTTCGATATCACCGTGATCAGTCGCTATTTCCCCGAGTACGAGCAACAAATCACTGGGCGTTTGTCAGGCTAGAGGCTGGTCCTATTGATTGCGGTTTGCGGGCTTGAGCCGCCTTAGCTACTGTGGCCGTTCGGCGGTCGCCCGACCTTGGAGCCTTGTCTCGACCAAACCAGCCAGAAACGCTGCGAACGGCCCAATGTCTTGCCTGACGCTCGCTTCTTCCAGTGCGGCCATGTAGGCATCGCGCTGCTCCAGCGGGATCACAGTCCATGGATAACCGCCCGAGGCGAGCATGAGATTCATCAGAAATCTGCCCATACGACCATTGCCGTCCATATAGGGGTGAATGTAGACGAACACAAAGTGACCAAGGACGACGCGGGCGGAAGGCTCGGCTTCATCAGCCAGCAACTCGAAGAAAGCGGGCATCATGTCCCGAACAGCTTCGCGTCGGGGCGGCATGTGCATCGAGCGCCGTATATAGACTTGGTCGTTACGGTATCCGGCGAGGTCGGCGGGGCGGATCAGACCGGCGGTGACACTCGGCGCAAACATTTCTCGATACCAGTTGCCGTGATCCTGATCGGCCACAGCCCCCGCGTTCTTGCCATCCAACACCTGCTCCAGGCTGTCATGCACAGCTCGATAAGCCTGCCAGTAGCCACGCGCGGCAAGGGCATCACGTTGCTCGCGGTCGCCGTCGTCGCCGTCGGGGTTCCAGTTGCCGCTGCGTACCCGCTCAATCAGCTCGGCACTGACCCGGTATCCCTCGATTGACAGAGAGTGATAGGCGTCGGTGACATAGATTTCTTCTACGTCCTTTAGATACGCCTGTGGCCTCTCCGGCAGACCTGGGGGCACCGGAAAACGCTCAATAACCGGCACCCGCATCGCTTCCCACATGAGGCGCAAGCGGTTCACGTAGGGCGAGACCGCGCGTGGAGCCAGCACAGTGGCCGCTGCCGCTTCAAAAGGATCGTCTACGCGGATGGTGTAACCGGCAGCCTGCATGGTCTTGACGATCTCCTCAGCCATGCGATCGCGTCCGATATTTCGGAGGGCACCGGCAAGCCGACCGGCTATTGTGCTGTGTCCACCCTCAAGCACTGGACCGAGAAGATCAGAGGCATCTTTGACCATGGCAAGGGCTGCCCGCGCCTCGGTCGCATGCTGTCGGTAAAAACCGGGCGCACTGGACACCAAAGCCCTCGGGAGTGCGTAAAGCCGGAGACCGTCGATTTCGACGGTCTCCTCAGGATCGGGCATGGCGGCACGGACATCCAGCACGGACGTATCGTGAGGCAACTTCGTGACCTTGTTGCCCCCTTTCGGGGTCCGAACGAGGAACTGGCCGGGAACCGTCCGGTTCCCCGTATGCAGCAGAAGGGACTGTTCAGGGGACAGGGACCAGGCGTCGCCGAAACGCTCACGGAGATAGGCGGCACAGAAATCCCAGAAGCAGGCATACCAGGCCGTACTTTCCCTGGCAGGTTCGTCCGGGCGGGCGGGGATGTACCATCCCTTCATGACCTCCTGCAGAAACCCGCCCTTCAGCAAGCGCTCACGATGAACGCGGGAAAGATCGGCCGACCGGATCGCGACGCCCCCTTCCTTCTGGAGGGCCTTGAGGACTTCAAGGGATTCAGCAAGTTTTTCTGAAGGGGCGGCCATCGATCTGCCTCGTTGCTCGGTTATCCGGTGTCGTGATTGTTAGGCTTTCGTGCCGCGCTTCTACTAGGTTATGATGTTGTATCATATTTAGTTTATCTTGTGTTTGTGCCGGTTCTTGGCCTTGTGGGGCGTTGCTTTCCGGCCCGGCGGCGACAGGTCAAGCCCGAGCGAGGGGATCTGGTTTCGGCCGCCGCGCGCGTGCGTCCTGGCTTCGCGCAGCAGGGACTCCTCTCAAGGCCCTGCCGAGGCATCTGGCCGACGCGGCGCTCTA
>CAYFSA010000046.1:0-5293 GCA_964345605.1 uncultured Ectothiorhodospiraceae bacterium | reverse complement strand
CAGCAGGGACTCCTCTCAAGGCCCTGCCGAGGCATCTGGCCGACGCGGCGCTCTATGCCGTCAACACCGGATGCCGGGAACAGGAGGTCTGCCAGCTCCGCTGGGACTGGTAGGTGGAGGTGGAGGTCGAGGACCTAGAGACGTCAACCGGGGTGTTGCGCAAACCCCAACGCTGACAGTGGTCAGACGGACAAAGGACGTTGTCGGAAAACTGTCGGAAAATGAAAAAGGGTTAGAAGCCGAAGCTCGCTAACCCTTTGATCGAATGGCGCGCCCGGAAGGATTCGAACCTCCGACCACCTGGTTCGTAGCCAGGTACTCTATCCAGCTGAGCTACGGGCGCCTCGTCTCAAGTGGCGCATTATCGCGATTGGTCGAGGGCTATGCAAGCGGGCCTGCCGGGTTTTCCAGGCTTTGCGCGTGCGACAGTACCGGAAAGGCGAACCTCCCGCATGGCGACTTTCCGGGGGTCTTGGTGCGTTTTTTGGGCTGCTGCACTCGCCTGGCGCATGAGGCATCAAGACCTTTTGGGGAGGCTGATGATGCTTGAGTGATCGTTTTGGCTGGCCCTTTCTCCAGCATGGGGTGGTAGCAGGATGGATGGACGCATGCAGGACAGTGCGTTCGCCCATGGAGGAGGGACCCGGTACACTCGAGCCCTTGGTCGGAGGGGGAGTTGCGCGGGATGGAAAAGTGGATCGTCGTCGGAGTCCTTGTTCTGCTCGTGATATGGGCGGTATGGACGTACAACCGCCTTGTAACCTCGCGCAATCGATACCAGAACGCCTTTGCCCAGATTGATGTCCAGCTGACGCGGCGCCATGACCTGATACCGAACCTGGTAAAGGTGGCCGAACGCTACATGAGCCACGAACGCGACACCCTGGAAGCCGTGATCCAGGCGCGCAACCAGGCGCAGGAGAGCCTTCAGGACGTTGCCGGTGACCCGACCAATACCGAGGCCGTGCGCAGGTTGTCCAGCTCCGAACAGGGTCTTTCCGGGGCCCTGGGGCGGCTTTTCGCCCTGTCCGAGAACTATCCGGACCTCAAAGCGAACCAGAACATGATGCAGCTCTCCGAGGAACTGACCAGCACCGAGAACCGCGTCGCTTACGCGCGTCAGGGCTTCAATGATGCGGTCATGCAATACAACATCCTGCGGGAGATGTTTCCCAACAGCCTGATTGCTAACAATCTCGGCTTCCGTCCGGCACAACTCCTGGAGATCGAGGATCCGCAGAAACGCGAGGCCGTTCAGGTCAATTTTTCCTGACTCCGCCGCTGCCAGGACGCCATGAATTTCTTCGAGCATCAGGACCGGGCCCAGCGCCGGACACGCTGGCTCCTGCTCCTGTTCGGCCTCGCGGTGCTTGCCATCGTGGTGGTGGTCAACGTCATCGTACTGGTGGTGTTCGGTCAGACCGAGCAGGTCCCACGCGGCGAGCTCTGGCTGACCCCCGGGTTACTCGCCGACAACACGGCGTTAATCATCTGGACGACGCTGCTGACCGCGGGTCTGATCGGGCTGGGAAGCCTGTATCGGACCGTGGGGCTGCGCGACGGCGGGGGAACGGTGGCGCGTGAGCTGGGTGGCACCCGCGTGGATGGGGATGTCCAGGATCCGTTGCGCCGTCGCCTTCGGAACGTGGTCGAGGAGATCGCGATCGCCTCCGGTGTTCCAGTCCCCGAGATCTACGTGCTCGAGCAGGAGCTCGGCATCAACGCCTTCGCCGCCGGGTATTCTCCGGATGACGCTGCGATCGCCGTGACCCGCGGGGCACTGGAACGTCTCGACCGTGAAGAGTTACAGGGCGTGGTGGCTCACGAGTTCGGCCATGTGCTGAACGGGGACATGCGCCTGAACATCCGGCTGATGGGCCTGTTGTTCGGCATCCTGGTACTGGCACTGGTCGGGCAGCGGATCATGCTGGCGATGCGCTTCTCCCGTAACAACCGCAACGCGGGCGGTCTGGTGGCAGCCGGCCTGGCACTGGTCGTGGCCGGTTACGTCGGGCTGTTCTTCGCTCGCTGGATCCGGGCCTCCGTCTCGCGTCAGCGGGAGTACCTGGCCGATGCCTCCGCCGTCCAGTTCACCCGCCACCCCGAAGGCATTGCCGGAGCACTGAAGAAGATTGGCGCAGCCCAGGCAGGGATGCAGGCAGATACCGAGGAGGTCGGGCACATGCTGTTCGCGAGCGGTGCGCTGGGACGGCTATTCGCGACCCATCCGCCTCTGGAGAAGCGAATCCAGGCGATCGAGCCGAGTTTCAAGGCACAGGAACTGGAGGCGCTCCGCGAGCGCATGCGCAACGAGGCTCGGGAGGGCCCCGCCGAACCGGAGGCTCAGGCCGAGGCTCGGGCGGCGGAGCAGAGCAGGCGTCCTGGTGGGCCGCTGCTGAATCCGGAGGCGTTGCCCGAGTCGATTGGCGATCCGGGACTCGCCCAGATCCTGGGTGCCGCGCTCCTGGTTGGGGCGATGCCAGGCCCGCTGGAACGCGCTGCACATTCCGATGCATGGGGTGTGGAAGTCCTGTTGTATCTGCTGATCAATGCGGACTCGGAGGTACGCGACAAGCAGCTACTGGAGATTGCACGCGTACGTGGGGCCGAGAGCGAATCGCGGGTGGGCACACTGCTGGATGCGGCGCCCGTGCTGCGCCCGGAGCTGAGACTTCCCCTCATGGAGATGAGTTTTCCGGTCGTGCGTCGCCGGCCACCGGAGGAGCGTCACGAACTGCTGCCATTGATCGACGCGTTGATCCAGGCGGATGGCCGTGTCTCGGCATTCGAATATGCGATGGGCCGGCTGCTGCGGCGGCAGCTGCACGACCTGGAGAGGCCGGGGCGTGCCCGTGCCGGTGGCCGGGAGCCTCTGCGCCGGTACGCCGGCGAGGTGCGCTATCTGCTGGCGATTCTGGCGGGCCATGGGCATCCGGAGGATCCCGCTCAGGCCCGCGCCGCCCTCCAGGCCGGCATCGACACACTGGACGGTATTGATCCGCCCGGAGACGAGACCACGTCGCCGTCAAACCCGGCTGGTCAGGGTCTTGCGTGGGCGCAGGTCCTCGATCGGGCTCTGGAGTCTCTGGATCGCGTGCGCCCGCGGGAGAAGGAGCTTCTGATCGCCGCAATGACAGCCACCGTGACCCACGGCGGCGAGACGACAACGGCTGAAGTAGAGCTCCTGCGTGCCGTGGCCGGCGCCCTGCATGTGCCGTTACCGCCTGCCGGCTCCGACGATCGGGATTCCGAGTCCGGGCGTGCCAACGACCCTGCAGCCGCGGTATGATCCTCGGGATTTTGGGGGCGTGGCGGAACTGGTAGACGCATCGGACTTAAAATCCGCTGGCTGCAAGGCCGTGCCGGTTCGAGTCCGGCCGTCCCCACCAGTACATACAGATGCCGTATCCGGCTGGTAGAGGGTAGGGGACGTACGGAGTGTCCTGCTATCGATCAGGTGCTGTCCAGACGCCGCGGCGACAGGCGCTCCGCGACCCAGGCCTCCAGAGGTTCGACCAGGCCCGCTAGATGATCGGCGAGCCATTCGCCGGCCAGGGGTGCATAGAGCAGGCCTCGCGAGCCATGGGCCAGACTGAGCAGTACACGGCCTTGCGGATCCATCCGACTCGCTCCGACCAGCGGCAGCCGGTCACGCACAACAGCGCGTTGTCCCGCCCAGTGACCGAGGACCTGTACGGCCTCCGGGTCCTCCAGGCCGGGGACCCAGGCGAGATGCCTCAGGTTGCTGGCATCGTCTGCGGCGGTCGGGACTTGGTCGTGCGCGGCATCCTGGGTCGGGCTGCGGCGGTAGGTCGCGCCGATCCATGCGCTGCGGTCCTTGCCGGGGATACAGTATCCCTGCCCGGTTGCGACGTACCCACCCCAGTCGGGCAGGGGGGCACGTACCCGCGTCATTTGCCCGGCGACGGTAGAGATGGCGGCCTGCTCCGGACACAGGGGCTCGGCCGCGTTGGCGGCATTGGCCACCACCACCGCGTCGAACGCCGTCGTCCGCGCCCGCGTCTCCACCATTACGCCTTGATCCGGAGCGCCCGCATGGAGGGCGGTGACGGTTTCGGTCTGGATACGCGGTAGATGGGTGGCCAGAGCGGCACAGAGGGCGGCCATGTCGATCGCCTCACCGTCGGGGTAGAAGAGATGAGGCGCCGATCCGAGCGCCGGGCCCTCCGGGTCGAAAAGAAAGCCGACGTTGCCAGTACCGACCGTTTGCAGGTGTTGGACGCGCCTTTGCGCATGGGCGCTGATGCCCTGAAAGCTCACGCCGGAGGCCAGGCGAAGCGGGTATCCGGACCGGGCCTCCATCTGCTCCCGGAGGACCCGAGTCTGGCGCAGCCCGCCGAGCGCCAGCTGGTTCAGGGCAGGATCCCGAGGGTGGAGGTTGGGCAGAAGCACACCAGCAGGGTTGCCCGATGCTCCGCTGGCGACACCGGTCGGGTCGAACAGGGTCACGTCGACCCCGCGCCGGTGCAGCGAACGGGCCGCTGTCAGCCCGGCGAGTCCGGCACCGACCACGGCCACGCGCCGTGGTTCCAGGAGGCCGCCAGCTTCTGTCGCAGCAAGCGGGGGCTGGCGGAGCATCCCGGCAAGACGCTCGCGTTTGCGGCCGTGCCCCTCGAGACGATGCACCTCGAAGCCGGCTGCTTGCAGGTCACGCCGCACTTGCCCGGAGGCGGTATAGGTCCCGAATGTTGCATCGGATGCGGACAGCCGGGCGACCTGTTGGATGATCGCTGTATTCCAGAGACCCGGATTGACGCGCGGAGCAAAGCCGTCGAAGAACCAGGCATCGATATGGCCCCGGAGTTGGGACATCAACGGTGCCGCCTCTCCAAAACCGAGGGTGAGGATCGCCTCTCCTCCGCCGAATTCGATACGGTGCAGGCCAGCTACGGGGGGCGGGTATTGCGTGCGCAGGGCGGCACTGTCGGCGTCATCGAGATCCAGATAGGCATGCAGCGCCTCCAGATCCGCGGGCGAGAGGGGATGAGCCTCCAGGCTGAGCAGGGACAGGAAAGAGCCGGGCTGGGCGTGTTGGCGCCATTCGGCCAGGGCGAGCAGGAGGTTGAGTCCGCTTCCGAACCCGGTCTCACCGATAGAGAATCGTTGCAGGGTGCGAAACCGGTTGGGGAGATCGTTGGCCTGAAGAAAGACCTCGCGGACTTCGGCGCGCGGATCGGCCGATCCGAAGTAGCTGTCGCCATAGCGTGAGGAGAAAGGCCTCCCGTCCCTCCACTCCAGATGGGCCCAGTCCAGTTGCTCCGGAATCACAGCC
>CAYFSA010000045.1:21034-21181 GCA_964345605.1 uncultured Ectothiorhodospiraceae bacterium | reverse complement strand
TCGGTTTTAACCGACCACGGCGTCTGCATGGATGCTCGGCGGGGCGGGTTAAAAACCCCCCCTCAAAGGATTTCGGGGATGGGGATCAAGCAACTTTTCGCTCCGGTTCCTCCCACCGGCGGATCAAAGGGAACAGAAGCTCGGTTT
>CAYFSA010000045.1:0-21024 GCA_964345605.1 uncultured Ectothiorhodospiraceae bacterium | reverse complement strand
GTATGAGGGTAGGGTCGGTTTTAACCGACCCGGCGTCTGCATGGGTGCTCGGTGGGGCGGGTTGAAACCCGCCCTACAAGGACTTGCGTGCATGGGCATCAAGCAACTTTGCGCTCGGATTCCTCCAGCCGGCGAATCAGAGGATACAGATGCTCGGTTTCCAGCTGGATGCGTTCCAACACCAGATTGAACATTTCATTGGTATCTTTGACAAACGTCTGGTGATCGTTGATCAGCAACTCTTGGCGACGCTCGGCGCACCAGTCTCGGCAATACTTGGAAAAAATGCGCTTGATCTCGTTGGAGCCTGACAAGAAGCCCTGGGCCGTGTTCTTGACCATCTGATCAGGATGCGAGATGAGATGGCGACACAGATTCTTGTCGACCAAATCGAGATGATCCTTGAGCTGTTTGGCATAGTCGAAAAACAGTGAATTGGCGATGGAGGTGTCGCACATCGCCCGATCCTGGATCAAATAGCTGAAAACATTGGCTAGCTCGGTGAGTTTATGGTTTTGCGCGTGGAGCTGCTCGAAAGTGACCATAGTGGGTTATCTCCTCTGGCTTTGGGTTTGCTCAGCGGTTGGGCCCATCGCTTGGGCGGCGGCAAACTTCAGTATCAATATGCTTTTTAGGTAGAAGCGATCTTTACTTTTCGCTGTTTCCTGAGTGTACTAAACGATCCATCAACTGTGAACGGTTACCCAAATTTTTGCAGGAAAATTCCGGCTGCAACTGCTTATACAGTATTATAAAGTATTAAATTGATTAGTATTTGCTAATTTAATTGTTAACAAAGTTGCTAGTTCGCATGGCTGCGGGTGGTATTATCGGTCCCTGTGAGCGGGTCTGCCTTGCTATCATTATGGCCATTGACAAAGGAGGAAAGCAGCGCCATGCCTGAATTGAGCGACACTGAACGGGGCCCCCGCGAGGCAACCCGGACCGGGCTGTCAGCAGCTGCGATCAAGCGCGATTTCGAGAATAATCTGTTTTATATTCTGGGCCGGTTTCGCGCGGTGGCAACTCAGCACGACCACTACCTGGCTTTAGCCTACACAGTGCGCGACCGCTTGTTGCAGCGCTGGATCGGTACCGCTCAGCATTATTTCGAGCAGGGCAGCCGCACCGTCTGCTATCTGTCCGCCGAGTATCTGCCGGGACCGCATCTCGGCAACTGTCTGATCAATCTTGGTATTGAAGAACAAACCCGTAAGGCGATGCAGGCCCAGGGGCTGGACCTCGACGCCCTGCTGGCGGAGGAGCCCGAGCCCGGCCTCGGCGCCGGCGGTCTGGGGCGGCTGGCGTCCTGCTACCTGGATTCGCTGGCCAGCCGGGAAATCCCCGCCATTGGCTACGGCATTCGCTATGAGTTCGGTGTGTTCGAGCAGGCGCTTGCCGACGGCTGGCAGGTCGAGCGCACGGATAAATGGCTGCGGCTCGGTAATCCCTGGGAAATCCCGCGGCCGGAAATCGGCTATGAAGTCAAATTCGGCGGCTACACCACCACTTATATTGATGACCAGGGTCGTTACCGGGTCAATTGGGTACCGCATCACGTCGTCAAAGGCGTCGCTTACGACACCCCGATTCTTGGCTATCGGGTCAATACCGCCAATCTGCTACGCCTGTGGCAGTCCGAAGCGATCGAGGCCTTCGATGTGCGGGCTTTCAATCTGGGTGATTATTACGGCGCGGTCGATCAAAAACTGATCTCCGAGCGCTTGACCAAAGTGCTCTATCCCAATGACGAGCCCGAGGCCGGCAAGCGCCTGCGCCTGGCCCAGGAATACTTTTTCGTGGCCTGCACCCTGCGCGACATGATTCGCATCCATTTGCAGCGCAAGCCCGATCTGCAGGATTTTCACGCCAAATACGTGGTGCAGCTAAACGACACCCATGCGGCTCTGGCGATCCCAGAACTGATGCGTTTGCTGGTCGACGAGTATCTGCTGGCATGGGACCAGGCCTGGGCCATCACCCAGCAAACCTTTGCCTACACCAACCACACCCTGTTACCGGAGGCTCTGGAAACCTGGTCGGTTGACTTGCTCGGCCAGGAGCTGCCGCGCCACTTGGAAATCATCTATGAGCTCAATCGGCGCTTTTTGGACGAAGTACGCCGGCGCTATCCCGACGAGCCCGCCAAGCCGGGCCGGCTCTCTCTGATCGGCGAGGGCTGGCACAAGCACGTGCGCATGGCCTATCTGGCCTGCCTGGGCAGCTCGGCGGTCAACGGGGTTTCGGCCTTGCATACGGACTTGCTGCAGGCCCAACTGCTGCCGGATTTTCATGGCATGGACCCGGCCAAATTCAGTAACAAGACCAATGGCGTGAGCCCGCGGCGCTTCCTGCGCTTGGCCAATCCCGAGCTGAGCGCCCTGATCAGTGAGGCGATCGGCCCCGGCTGGCTCACCGAGCTGGAGCGTTTGCGCGAGCTCGAGCCCTTCGCCGAGGATGATCCGTTCCAGCAGGAATGGCTGCGGGTCAAACAGGCCAACAAAACCCGACTGGCGGCGCTTATCGAGGCTGAGTGCAAAGTGACGGTAGACCCGGCGAGTCTGTTTGATGTCCAGGTCAAGCGCTTTCATGAATACAAACGCCAGCATTTGAATGTCCTGCATATCCTGACCAAATACTATCGGCTCAAGCATAATCCTGAGCAGGCGATGGCGCCGCGGACCTTCGTGTTTGCCGGTAAGGCTGCGCCCGGCTATCCCATGGCCAAACTGATGATCAAACTCATCAACGCGGTTGCCGAGCTGATCAATACCGATCCGGACGTTCGGGAGCGGCTGAAGGTGGTGTTTTACCCGAATTTCAATGTCAAACGCGCTTTGCCTATGTACGCCGCCGCGGATTTGTCCGAGCAAATCTCGCTGGCCGGCATGGAGGCCTCGGGTACCGGCAACATGAAATTCACCTTAAACGGCGCGCTGACCATCGGCACCCTGGACGGGGCGAATGTCGAGATTTGTGAGGCCGTGGGCAACGAGAACTTCTTCGCCTTCGGCATGGACGCTGCCGAAGTCAAGCGGCAATGGGCGCAGGGGTATATCCCGGGCGATATTTATGCCGGCAAGGAAGAGCTGAAGGCGGTCATCGACATGCTGACTTCGGGCTTGCTTTCGCATGGCGATTGCGACCTGTTCAGGCCCCTGCGCGATCAGCTCCTGGGCCATGACCGCTACATGCTGCTAGCCGATTACTGCAGCTATCTGAACACCCAGCGCCAGGTCAGCGAAGCCAGCGCCAACCGACGTCGCTGGGCCCGCATGAGTATTTACAATGTCGCCCGCGCCGGCTATTTCTCCTCGGATCGGGCAGTGGCGGAATATTGCCGGGATATCTGGAAAGTCGCGCCGGTCAGTGTGCCGCTGCCCGAGGTCCCCGCCTGAGGCGGCGCCAGGGCATACAGCGGGTGAGGTTGAAACGACAGCGATTTTTAAGAATGATGCCCGCCGTTGCCGCACCCCTGTCCCGGCGGGGGCAGGGGTGCGGTGTCGCTCGGTTAGGCCATTATTGCCGCTTACATCACGCTGCCGTAGGCCAAATCGGTCGCCCCGGCGGGTGCGTGCAGGCCTGCCAGGGGGCAGCCTTGGGCAATCGGGCCGCCGGGGAACAGCTCATAGAGATGGCGCAAACCCCCACGCTCATGGAAGCGTTCATCCAGAGCGTCGTGCAATTCGCGCGGATTGATGTGGTCCTGCTCGAGATGGCGAGCATAAAAGCCCTGCAGGGCACGGATCACTTCCCAATGATCCTGCTCGAGCTCGATCCCGGCCGCGCTGGCCTCGGCTTCGGCAGCATGCCGATTCCAGCCGCTCGGGGCATCGGGAAAATCGGGGTCAGGCGGCATGGGGACGGTGGGGCTGAGTAGTTCGTCGGTTCTTTGTGGCACGGTTTAGACCTCCCGTGAACTTTGGTGGTCCCCTTTATGTAGCCGTTAATCTCCCAGTTTGCAAGTCAGGGAAACACCCTCAGGCGTCGGTAAACAGTTTCTGGCCGCATTGCGAGCAGTAGCGGGCGGTTTCGTCGTTAGGATGGCCACAAGCCGGGCAGTGGACCTGCACCCGCCGCGCGGCAGCCGCCGGGTCAGCCCTGTCGGTCGACCTGGCCGTGGTGGCTCGCGAGTCTGCCTGCAGGGCTCGGTCAGCCTCGGCCGGCAGCGCCAGGGTATCGATCTGAAACTGTTCCAGGGTCAGGCCATAATGATCGAAATCCGCCCCCAGATAGCGTTGCAGGGCGCTGGCGAGCTGCTCGCGGTTGGCGGCTTGCGCCAGAAAGGTCATTTCCGTGTCGTTGACGAAATCCGCGCAGCGCGCTGCAATAATGGCTTGCAGCTGCTGGCTCAAAGCGTCAAGGCGTAAGCGGTCGGTGGTGGTCAGCAGCGTCTGCATGATTTTTTCAGGGTCATTGAGCCGCAGTGTGTATTGGCCTGTGGCTTGCCAAGACAACTTGCCGAGCTCGGCATCGTGCCAGGTGATCGGCTGCGGGAGTGTCCACGGTAAATGCGCAAAGGCGCAGGTGCAAAAGAAATAGACCTCGGCCTTGAACGGTGTGGCGGTGCCCGGCGGCCATTGCGCCAGGGTGGCCAGGACCGGCATGGTCTCGGCATTGAGCGTGTAGCAGCCCGGCCCGTATCGATCGGCGATCTGGCCCTGGTAAACCAGTACGGCTTGCTGGGCTTCGCGGACCACCAGCGTCGCGCCCGACTGGATTTCGCAGCGGCGGGTCGGTAAATGATAGGCGAGCAGTTCATCGTTTTCCTCGGCCCAGTCGATGACATCGATGAGCTCGCCGAATAGCTTATCGAACCAACCCATGGCCCATACCTCTTGTTGTACCTGATACGGTCGGCCATGGTAACAAACCCACATGAATGCACCTTGTTCTTGCGCAATCCAGGTTCTAGCGCAATCCAGGGTGCGGCATGCGGATAGGCGCCGGTGCCATTTCATGCCATACTGGCCGACGATCCATTGGCTGGCGTCCGTGGAGGTGCCTGATGAGCAATCTCTATCGCCCCGCTCAGGCTCGGCCGCGTCATTGTCGCCGGGACGGGGCGACCGGGCAGGTATTCGAGCCCCAGACGGTGCTGGAACTCGATGACGCAAGCGAGACTCAGGATACGGTCTGGCTGTATTGCTGCGCCTGTCGCCAGGGCATTACGCCCGTCGACGCCGCCATTGAGCGGGCCGGTGCGCATGCGCATCACTTCGTCAATCCGGCGGGCCTCGAGTTCGAAATCGGCTGTTTTGCCCGCGCGCCCGGCTGCCTGCCCGCCGGCGCGCCGACCCTGGCGCATACCTGGTTTCCCGGCTATGCCTGGCAAGTCGCCTTGTGCCGGGCCTGCGGCATCCATCTGGGCTGGTCGTACCGCAATACGAGCGAGCATTTCTTCGGGTTGATTCTGGCCCATTTGTGCGGTGCCGGGCCGAGCAGCCACTGAACATGACCCCTTATCCAAGCAATAAGAGTGATGGCATGACGGCAACAACCATTCTCGTCACCGGTGGGGCCGGGTATATCGGCAGCCATGTGGTCCGTCAACTCGGCGCGCGCGGCGAGCCGCTGGTGGTGCTGGATCGTCTGATTACCGGTTTTCGCGATGCGGTCTGTTACGGCGACTTGGTCGTAGGCGATACGGCGGATGCCGCGCTAGTGAGCCGGCTGCTCGATGAGTATCGCGTCGATACGGTGCTGCATTTCGCCGCGCATACTATCGTGCCCGAATCGGTGGCCGATCCGCTGAAATATTACGGCAATAACACCTGTGCGACCCGTAATCTGCTGGCCTGTTGTCAGGCGGCCGGGGTCAAACATTTTATCTTTTCTTCTACGGCGGCCGTGTATGGCATCCCGGCCACTGGCCTGGCGAGCGAGACCAGCCCGCTGGCGCCCATCAACCCCTACGGCAGCTCCAAGCTCATGAGCGAATGGATGCTGCGCGATCTCAGCGCCGCCAGCGCGCTGCGCCACGTTGTGCTGCGCTATTTCAATGTGGCCGGTTGCGAGCCGAGCGGGCGTATTGGCCAATCCACGCCCAATGCCACGCTATTGGTCAAAGTCGCTGCAGAAGCGGCAGTCGGCCGCCGGCCTGGTGTCAAGATATTTGGCACGGATTATCCGACCCCCGATGGTACCGGCGTGCGCGACTATATCCATGTCGAGGACTTGGCCCGGGCCCATGTAGATGCCCTGGATTATCTGCGCGGGGGCGGCGCTTCGGTAACGCTCAATTGCGGCTACGGGCATGGCTACAGTGTGCGGGAAGTGCTGGATACGGTGGCCCGGGTCAACGGCGCCCCGTTGGCGGTCGAGGAGGCCGCCCGCCGGTCGGGTGATCCGCCGACTCTGGTTGCTGCTGCCGAGCGGATCCGCGAGGTTCTCGGCTGGCGGCCGCAATATGATGACCTGGAAGCCATCGCCCGCTCCTCGCTGGCTTGGGAGCGCAAATTGGCCAACGGCGAAGGTTATGGCCCCCAGTCATGACACATGCCGCGGGGCTGTCAGGGTTGGGTTGTGTCTGTGCTGTAGAAGCGGTAATTGTTGCTTCCTTCCTGTTTGGCGCGGTACATGCTCTGGTCAGCCTGGCGCAGCAAGCTGTCAGCTTCACTGGCATCTTGGGGATAGACGGCCACACCGATACTCGCCGACACCGTGACCGACTGGCCATTGACGGTGTAAGGCTCAGCCAGGCGCTCGATGATTCGATCCAAAGCTTCTGCAATCTTGGTGGGACTTTTCATATCGCCAAGCAGCGCACAGAATTCATCGCCGCCTAAGCGGGCGATGGTGTCGCATTGGCGGATGCCGGCGGTGAGGCGCTTGGCCATGGCCACTAGGAGTTCGTCGCCGGCTTCATGGCCGTGGGTGTCGTTGATGGGTTTGAAGCCATCCAAGTCCAGATAACAGACGGCCAGCAGATGCTGCTCGCGGTTGGCAACGGCCATGGCCTGGCGTAGGCGATCCATCAGTAGGCGGCGATTGGCCAGGCCCGTGAGGGGATCGTAATAGGCGATCATTTCGAGCTGCTGGCGGGCTTCGCTTAACGCATCGGTGGCACGCTGCCGGCCGATGGCGCCGCCGATCAGATTTCCTAAAAACCGCAGCACCTGCAGCTCGTCCTCGCACCAATGCCGCTCGGTTTGGGTGCTGGCGAAGCAGACGATGCCGAACAGGTGCTTGTCGTCCCGCAATGGGGCCAACAGCAGCGACTGCATACCGAGGGCTGCCAGCAAATCCCGCTCGCCCTGGGCATCATTGGCGAGCGGCTTGGCGCTGCTCAGATGACTGATGCGGCCGGCGCGCATGTGCTGCATCAGCAGGGGCAGCGGCTGAGTGTCGAGCACCGGCAAGCGCTGGCGCAGTGACTCGAGCGCCGCGTCATGCCATTCATGGGTCAGCCGTGCGGCTCGCTGGTCGGGCTGGAACAGGGCGACACATGCGCGCGCCGCGCCGATGCGCGCGCCGCTACGCGCTAGGGCCCAGTCGATGAGCGGCTTCAGCGCCTCCTTGTCGGCGCACAGCAATTTGGTCGAAATTTCAGCCAGGCATTGTTCCAGGTCGGCGCGATAGCGAATTTCCCGTTCCATGCGTTTGCGTTCGGTGACATCGTGGCCGACGGCATAGACCAGGCCATTGGACCGGAACATCCGGGCCGACCAGGCAATGTCGCGGTAGTCGCCGTTTTTGTGGCGGCAGCGATTCTCGAAGTGCTCGTGCACTTGGCCGCACAGCACTTGCTGCAGGGCTCGGCGGGTCGCGCTGATGTCGTCGGGATGGACCAGTTCGAGCCCGTTTTGATTGAGCAGTTCGGCTTCGCTATAGCCGAGGATGGTTTCCCAGGCGGGATTGACGCGCAGCAAGGTGTTGTCCGGGCCGATAATGCAAAGCAAGTCCATGGCGAGCTCGAAGAACTGGGTCTGGGCCTGTAGGGCGAGTTCGCGCTCGGTGATGTCCTGCAGCGTGCCGACGCGCCGATGCAGGGCGGCGTTCTCGGCAAATTCGGTATGACAGTGCTCCAAAACATGCTTGAGGCGGTCGTCGGGCATACTGAGCCGATAACGCAGGCGCCAGTCGGGGCGCTGGAAAACGGATTTGGCATGCTGGGCCAGCACTCGGTCGCGGTCGTCGGCATGCACCCGGTCAATCAAGTGGGCAAAGGCCGGGGGCGTCTCCGGATCGAGCTCCAGAATGCGATAGAGCTGGGGCGACCACCATAGGGTCTGCTGCTGAAAATCCTGCTCCCAATTGCCGAGCTCGGCGACTTGCTGGGCTTCGTCCAGGAGTCTTTCCTTGCGCTGCAGACGCTGCTGAAACAGGTAACGATCGTGGATGTCGCGGACCTGGACGAGCACACCCCGGACCCGCCCCTGATCGCCGAACCATGGGGTATAACAGATTTCCTGGCGCCGCAGCTGGCCGGCCGTATTGCGGCGGGTGGCCTCGAAGACGACTTTGTCTCCGCGCAAGCACTGCTCCAGACGGGGCTTGACGGTGTTGTCGTAAAAATCTTGCGACAGGATGTCTTTGACATGTCTGCCGATCAATGCCTTGCGGGTAATCCGCCAGGCGCGCAAATAGGCCCGGTTGGCGGCTCGATAGACGAGATGGTTATCCAGGACGCAAAACAGATCGTCACTGTTGTCGATCAACTGACGAAACAACGCCAGCTCGCTGGCCGAATGCCCAGCCGTCTGCCGCGCGTTCATCAGCTGGGGAGCTGGCTGGGTCGGCTGACTGGTCGATTGTTGCGGCAACCCAAACAACTGCTGCCACCGAGACCCGTAAGATGAGGTAGCCATCGGTATAGTTCCATTGTATTCGCGCCAGATTTCTCATGCGATTCTAGCGTCGTTTGATGGCTTTAACTATGCGTGTGAATACCTATTAGCAATATAGACATTGAAATCGCTGTGGTCGGTTTGGGCATAGAATGTCACCCAACTCAGTGGTGGATGCGCGGCGGTTAACCGAAGCCTCGGCAGGTCGGCTAAAGCCGACCCTACGCCGTTGATGGTTGCGACCGCGGCGCCTGCATGGCCGCTCGGCGAGGCGGTTTAAAACCCGCCCTACAGGCGCCCTACCGGGCTACCGGGCTGCCCGAGCGGCTGCCATGGCAGCCGCTCGTCGACTGCTGCTAACCACCTTCAGACGAACCGGAACAGCCGGTCGATACCGACCGCCGCCAGTCGCTGACGCAGCTCCTGCGGGCAATGCATCAAGTAGATTTGTTGCTGGGCGGCTTGGGCGCGGCGATGGAGGTTCAATAGCAAGGCCAGCCCGGAATCACGCAGCTGCTGCGTGTCACGCAAATCCAGCATCACCGCGCCGATGGTCTTGGCTTTCATCATGCGGGCCGTCGCTTGCATCAGGCCCGATTTCGAGCAGTCAAGGGTCGTGCCAACATCGACTAGTACGGCTTCTCCCAATTGAGTCGGTTGCTGCATGGTTTGCATGGCTAAACCTCCGCGAGCGGTTGGTTGAATGGCTGTCCAGTCGAGTTACATTCGTATGTCATTGGCTTACATGCTTTCAGTTTATCGAGTTTAGTGAGTGAGGCTGGATTGCCTATCGGTATAATTACTGAGTCCGCCCGCCAGAGACGGCATCGGCACGGTGCTATTCGGCTGGCGGATGATTGAATAGGCCGGCCATGCCGACCAGGTGGCATAATTCAGCCAGGTTGCGTGCCCGCATTTTTTTCATCAGATTGGTCCGATGACTCTCCACGGTGCGGGGACTGATTGCGAGCCGGCGGGCGATCTCCTTGCTGCTCAGGCCTTCTTCGGTGATAAGCTGCATGACTTCCTGCTCGCGGCCGGTCAGGTTGGTGACGCGCTGGCGGATGCTGCGGATTTGCGCGGCCTGTGTAGCATCGGTGATAGGCATGGCTTGCGTCGCAAAGCTGTCGTGTTGGGCCAGGACAAGCTCGATGCGCTCGACCAGCTTGCTGCGGGCGAAGGGTTTTTCAATGAAATCGGCCGCGCCGCCGCGTATGGCGTTGACAGTGGTGGGAATGTCACCATAGCCGGAGATGAAAATAGTGGGCAGACTGAAGCCGCTGGACCTTAAACTCGCCTGCACCTCGAGGCCGCTTATGTCCGGCAGTTGCAGGTCGATCACCAGGCAGCCCGGCTCGGCGTGTTGGTAGTAGTCAAGAAATGCTTGGCCGCAGGCGAACTCCTTAACAGCGTAGCCCGATTGCCGCAAGGCTATCGTGGTCGACTCGCGTACCGCTTTATCATCGTCCACCAAAAATATCGTCATCGCTTGGCCCATGTTATCGACTCCGCTGTGACGCGCGTATCTCAGTAAAAGTCTCATCCTGCACCAGGGCCGACCATGTCTCAAAGCGGCCATGCAACGTTAAGTATTCAGAGTAGGCAGGTAGGATTTTTTACGGCAATGTGATTTTATCAGGAGTATAGCGTTACTGGCTGCGTTTACGTAGTAATACCTAGACCAGCGGCTTGTTTTTCCGGCTATCCGGTTTTTCAGTCATGCCGTTCAGCGCAGACCAGTCAGCCGGCGGCGTGTTGTTTGTCAGCCGCTGACAAGCTTGGCGATATGGCCTTGCGCCATTGCCTCGACGCAAACCACGGGTCGACGCAAACCGCCGGGTTTTGAACGGCCCCACTGTCCCTGGCGAGCCACCGGGCGGGCTGCAGTTGCCGGGCAGGGCCTGTCCGGTAGCCGCTCAATGCCGCAAGTGCTTGACAGGCCGTAGCCCGGCCGCCGAGACTATACAGCCAATCCCGCACGTTTGCCGTTTCCACAGGATAGCCAATGGTGCCGACTACTTCAGCCGATGCCGATGCCGACGCCGATGCCGCGGCGGCGCAGCCCCTGGTCGCAATTCATGATTTGCATTTTAGCCGCGGTCCGCGGGTGATTTTTGATGGCGTCGAGCTCGCGTTTGCAGCGGGGGACGTCACTGCCATTATGGGCCCGAGCGGCACCGGCAAGACCACGCTGCTCAAACTGATCGGCGGGCAGCTGCGGCCGCAGCGCGGCACCGTCGAGGTGCTCGGGGAAAATGTGCATCGTCTCGGCCATGGTGCCTTGTACCGGCTGCGCAAGCGCATGGGCATGCTGTTTCAAACCGGCGCCCTGCTGACCGATCTGAATGTCTTTGAAAATGTTGCCTTTCCCTTGCGCGAGCATACTCAACTTCCGCAAGACATGATCCGCGATCTGGTACTGATGCAGCTCGAGGCGGTTGGGCTGCGCGGGGCGCGCGACTTGCTGCCGGCGGAGCTGTCCGGCGGCATGGCTCGCCGGGTCGCCCTGGCGCGTGCCTTGGCCCTGGATCCGCAGATCATGATGTACGACGAGCCCTTTACCGGGCTGGACCCGATGACCATGGGCACGATCGTATCCCTGATCCGCAAGATCAACGAAGCCTTCCGGCTGACTAGTATCGTGGTTTCACACGATGTTAACGAGACGCTGTCAATCGCCGATTATGCCTATGTCATCGCCGATGGCCGGATCATGGCGGCAGGCACGCCGCAGGCTTTGCGGGCGAGTGATTCACAATGGGTGCAGCAATTCTTGCAGGGCCTGCCCGACGGGCCTGTGCCGTTCCATTACCCGGCGGCGGATTACCGCGCCGAGCTGCTGGGGAGGGCCTGACATGTTGACCCTGCTGCAAAAGCTGGGCCGCTGGTGGTTTAATTTTATGGCCACGTTGGGCCGCGCCAGTTTGTTCTTGCTACGCGTGCTGCTGAGCCTGCCCGATTTGCTGCGCCGGCCGGCCCTGGTGATCGCTCAGGTCTATTCGGTCGGCGTGCGTTCGTTGATCATTATCATCGTCTCCGGCTTGTTTGTCGGCATGGTGTTGGCGCTGCAGGGGTATTATACCCTGGTCGACTTCGGTGCCGAGCAGGCCCTGGGCACGGCCGTCGCCCTGTCGCTGGTGCGTGAGCTCGGCCCGGTGGTGACGGCCTTGTTATTCGCCGGCCGTGCCGGCTCGGCCCTGAGCGCCGAAATCGGCCTGATGAAGGCCACCGAGCAACTGGCCGGCATGGAAATGATGGCGGTCGATCCGCTCAAGCGGGTGATCGCCCCGCGCTGGTTGGCAGCGTTTCTGGCGATGCCGCTGCTGGCCGCGATTTTCAGTGCGGTCGGCGTGCTCGGCGGCCATTTGGTTAGCGTGGGTCTGCTGGGGGTGGATGCCGGCGCCTTTTGGTCGCAGATGCAGGGGGCAGTCGACTTTCAGGCCGATGTTGGCAATGGCATGATCAAGAGCCTGGTGTTCGGGTTCGTCGCCGGCTGGATCGCGGTTTTCGAGGGTTATGATACGGTGCCCACGGCAGCCGGGGTCAGCGGCGCCACGACCCGCACGGTGGTCAATACCTCGCTGGCCGTGCTGGGATTGGATTTCATTTTGACCGGCTTGATGTTCGACTAGACTTTGCAGGGGTGCCTATCATCATGGGAAATACGCGCGTGATCGAGATTGCGGTCGGTTTGTTCGTCGCCATCGGGCTGGCCGCCCTGTTTACCCTGGCCATGCAGGTCAGCGGCCTGACCCAGGTGGGCAATGGTGAGGTCTATCGGTTGACGGCCTATTTCGATAATGTGGGCGGCTTAAAGCCCCGGGCGCCGGTCAATGTCAGCGGGGTGCGCGTCGGCCGAGTCGCCTCGGTCAGCTTCGATGCCGAGCGGTTCCAGGCCGAGGTGGTGCTGGAAATCGATGCCGAGCAGGACTTTTTGCCAACCGATACGTTCGCCAGTATTCATACGTCGGGGCTGCTCGGCGAGCAGTATGTCTCCCTGCAGCCGGGGGCCGAAATGCAAACCTTGAGCGACGGCGATGTGCTTCGGCACACTCAGTCTGCCTTGGTGCTGGAGGAGTTGGTCGGTAAATTCCTGTCAAACATGTCGACGCAATAATGGCTGCCAATATTTCATTTTCTATTATGAACGAGGACAAATAATGGCCAAACGCCTGCTGTTGATGATGACGCTGCTGTTCAGTTTAAGTTGGTGCTGCGGGGCTGTCGCTGCGCCAGACCCGCATGCCTTGGTCAAGCGCAAAACCCAGGCTGTCCTGCAGGTACTGGAAGCCAACGAGCAGACCTACGAATCCGATCCGCAGGCGCTCTACGACCTGGTCCAGGCGGAAATCCTGCCGCTGGTAGATTTCGAGACCATGGCCAAGCTCAGCCTGGGCCTGCCCTGGCGGCGGGCGACCCCCGCGCAGCGGCAGCGCTTCGTCGATGAATTTCGGATCATGCTGGTGCGTACTTACACGACTTCGCTGCTGGAATATGTCGGCGCCGAGATCGAATACCTCGAGCCGCGGAGCGGCGAGGGGCAGCGCGAGGGCTACAGTAAGGTCTATACTAAAGTCAAGCCCGGTGACGGACAGGCGCCGATCGAAGTCATCTACAGCATGCGCAAAACCGATGGTGAATGGCTGGCTTATGATGTCAGCCTCGACGGGGTCAGCCTGGTCAAAAATTACCGCACCAATTTTTCGCGCGAGGTCCGCGAGGCGGGGCTGGAGTCACTGATCGAGCGGCTGGCCCAGCGCAACAAGGCAATGAAGGTCGACAAGCTCGGCGCTACCGGCACCGGTTCCTGATGATGCCGACTGAGCTCAGTGCGCTTGAGGGTGGCGGCTTTGCCGTGAGCGGCCGCCTCGATTATCAAACGGTTCCGGCTGTGCTGCGCCAGGCGCGCGAGCTTTGGCCGGCGGATAGGCCAGTGCACATTGATCTGAGCGCGGTCCGGGGCAGTGACAGCGCCGGCGTGGCGCTGTTGGTGCGTTGGCTGCGCGACAGCCGGGGCCGCGGCCAGGCCATCCATTTCACGCAAGTCCCCGAGCAAATGCGGGCGATTGCGCATGTCAGCGGCCTCGATCCGATCCTGCAAGACGCGCTCGCCGCGACCGACTAACCGGACTTCGATGGAAAAACTACGGATTACCGGCGGCCACCCCCTGCATGGCGAAGTGTCGGCCTCGGGGGCCAAGAATGCCGTCCTGCCGATCCTGGCCGCGACCCTGCTCAACGACAGTCCGGTCACCATCAACAATGTGCCGCATTTGCGCGATGTCACGACGATGATGTCGCTGCTGGGGCAGCTGGGCGTGCAGCTGACCGTGGCCGAGCAGTTGAGCATCGAGGCGGATGCCAGTCAGTTGGCGTCATTCACGGCGCCTTACGAGCTGGTCAAGACCATGCGGGCCTCGATTCTGGTGCTCGGGCCGTTGCTGGCGCGCTGTGGCGAGGCCGTGGTATCCCTGCCGGGGGGCTGCGCGATCGGCAGCCGACCTGTTACGCTGCACCTGGACGGGCTGCGGGCACTGGGGGCCGAAATCGACGTCGTCAACGGCTATATCCAGGCGCGGGCTAACCGTTTGCGAGGCGCGCATATCGTACTGGATCTGGTGACCGTGACCGGTACCGAGAATTTGCTGATGGCCGCCGTGCTCGCCGAGGGCCGGACCCTCATCGAAAATGCCGCGCGCGAGCCGGAAGTGGTCGATCTGGCCAATTTTCTCAATCGCATGGGCGCCCGCGTCAGCGGCGCCGGCACGCCGACCCTGGTGATCGACGGGGTGACGGCATTGCAGCCCTGCGATTACACGGTCTTGCCGGATCGTATCGAAACGGGGACCTTTCTGGTGGCGGCCGCGGTGACCGGCGGCGAGATCATCATTCGCCGGACCCGGCCGGATTTACTCGATGCCGTCGTGGACAAACTGCGCGAGGCCGGGGCCCATATCGACACGGGGCCGGACTGGCTGCGCCTGGGGATGGCGGGGCGCGGCCTGCGGGCGGTGGACGTCCGCACGGCCCCCCATCCGGGGTTTCCGACCGATATGCAGGCGCAGTTCACCCTGCTGGATGCGGTCGCCGAGGGCCGTGGGGTGATCACCGAAACCGTATTCGAGAATCGTTTCATGCATGCCCTGGAATTGCAGCGCATGGGGGCCGATATCCGCCTGGAGGGCAATACCGCCTTCATCCGCGGCGTACCGCGCCTGTCCGGGGCGCCGGTCATGGCCACCGATCTGCGCGCTTCGGCCAGCCTGATCCTGGCGGGTTTGGTGGCCGAGGGGCAGACCCTGGTGGATCGGATTTACCATATCGACCGCGGGTACGAGCGCATCGAGGAGAAACTCGCCAAGCTCGGTGCGCAGATTCAGCGCCAGAGTTAGCAGTGGGTGGTGCGCCTTGACATTTGAGCTTGCCAGGATAATCTGAGACAAACATGAGCACGCGCAATCAGCTAGTCATCGCCTTATCCAAAGGCCGTATTTACCAGGAAACGCTGCCATTGCTTGCCCGGGCGGGGATTGAGCCGAGCGAAGACCCCGAGCGCAGCCGCCGCTTGATTTTGCCGACCAATCGCGACGACGTAAAGTTGGTCGTGATCCGGGCCGCCGATGTACCTACCTATGTGGCCTATGGGGCCGCCGATCTCGGTGTGGCCGGGCGCGATGTGCTGCTCGAGCATGGCGGTGAGGGGTTGTACGAGCCCCTGGATTTGGGCATCGCCCGCTGTCGCCTGATGGTGGCCGGCACGCCGGACGCCCCGAGCCGGCCAGGCCGCTGGCGGGTGGCGACGAAATTCGTGCGGATTACCGAGCGTTATTTCGCCGAGCAGGGTCGGCAGGTAGAGATCATCAAACTCTACGGCTCCATGGAACTGGCCCCCCTGGTTGGCCTGGCCGACCGGATCGTGGATCTGGTCGATACCGGCAATACCCTGCGGGCTAATGGCCTGGTGCCGCTGGAGACCATCGCCGACATCAGCTCGCGAATGGTGGTCAACCGCGCGGCCATGAAGACCAAGCTGCGTGCAGTTACGAGCCTGCTCGATGAGCTGCAGGCCGCCGTCGCCGCCCAACGTTCCTGCTCTTAAAACCATGTCCAGATAGAAAATACGTCCATGTCTGTTTCAGTTATTGAAGACCTTCGGATCAAGCGCATCGAGCATGTTTCACCGCCGGCCCTGGTCCATGAGGAATATCCCCTCACCGACCGGGCCGCGACCACCGTCGTCGATGCCCGCCGCACCACTCAGGCTATCCTGGCGGGCACCGATCCTCGCCTGATGCTGGTGGTCGGCCCCTGTTCCATTCACGACCCGGACGCGGCACTTGATTATGCGCGGCGTCTGCTGCCGCTGCGCGACGAACTAGCCGAGGACCTGTTCATCGTCATGCGGGTGTATTTCGAGAAGCCCCGCACCACGGTGGGCTGGAAGGGCCTGATCAACGACCCCGGCCTGAACGAAAGCTTCGAAATCAACCATGGCCTGCGGGTCGCGCGCAAGCTGCTATTGGATTTGGCCGAGCTCAACATGCCGGCGGGGACTGAACATCTGGATGTCATCAGCCCGCAGTATTATTCCGATCTGATCAGCTGGGCGGCGATCGGCGCGCGTACCACCGAAAGCCAGGTGCATCGCGAGCTGGCCTCGGGCCTGTCCTGTCCGGTGGGCTTTAAGAACGGCACCGACGGCAATATCAAGATTGCCATCGATGCCGTGCGCTCGGCCGGCCAGCCGCACCATTTCCTGGCGCTGACCAAGGAAGGCCATTCGGCGATTTTCCGCACTGCCGGCAATCCTGACTGCCATATCATCCTGCGCGGCGGCAAGGAGCCCAATTACGACGCCGATGCGGTGGCCTCGACGATTGCCAGACTGACCAAGGCGCGATTGCGCCCGGCCGTGATGATCGACTGCAGTCATGCCAACAGTAACAAGGACACCCAGCGCCAGCTCAGGGTCGCCCGTGACCTGGGCGAACGCATTGCCGGCGGGGATTCGCATATCTTCGGCCTGATGCTGGAAAGCCATCTGGTCGAGGGCCGGCAGGAAGTTGTCGAGGGCAGTCCACTGGTCTACGGACAAAGCATTACCGATGCCTGCCTTGGCTGGGAAGACACTGAAGTGCTGCTGCGAGAGCTGGCTGACTACAGCCGCCAGCGGCGGCGGGCAGCGACTGAACGGGGGGAGTGACCCATGTTGGCGATCAATCGTTTGGATACAGCGGCCGCGGGCTGGCAGGCCCAACTGGATGCCCTGGTCGCCTGGGAGGCGGTGTCCGATACCGAGGTCATGCAGACGGTCATGGGGATCCTCGACGCGGTGCGCCGCCGGGGTGACAGTGCGGTACTGGAGTATACCGCACGCTTCGACCGGGTGAGCGCCCCGGACATGGCCGCCCTGACCCTGGCGCGTGAACGCTTGGAGCAGGCCCAAACGCGGATCACGGCTGAGCAGCGCCAGGCCCTGGCCCATGCCGCCGAACGCATCGGCCGCTACGCCGAGCGGCAGCGGCTGGAGAGCTGGTCCTGGACCGAGCCGGACGGCACCGTGCTGGGGCAGCAGGTCACGCCCCTGGATCGGGTGGGGGTGTACGTGCCCGGCGGCAAGGCGGCCTATCCCT
Source organism: uncultured Ectothiorhodospiraceae bacterium (assembly GCA_964345605.1). Classification (GTDB taxonomy): domain Bacteria; phylum Pseudomonadota; class Gammaproteobacteria; order CAYFSA01; family CAYFSA01; genus CAYFSA01. The sequence continues at coordinate 3,602 of CAYFSA010000045.1, read as the reverse complement.
CGTCGGTGCTGATGAATGTCGTGCCGGCCAAGACCGCCGGGGTCGCGGAGGTCGTGATGGTCGTGCCGACCCCAGACGGGGTGATCAACGAGCTGGTCCTGGCGGCGGCGGCCGAGGCCGGGGTGGACCGCGTTTTCACCCTCGGTGGGGCGCAGGCGGTCGCCGCGCTGGCTTATGGCACCGAAACAATCCCCGCCGTGGACAAGATCGTCGGCCCTGGCAACAGCTTCGTGGCCACGGCCAAGCGCCTGGTCTATGGCACCGTCGGCATCGACATGATCGCCGGTCCTTCGGAAATCCTGGTGATCTGCGACGGCCAGACCGATCCCGACTGGATCGCCATGGACCTGTTCTCGCAGGCCGAGCATGACGAGGATGCCCAGCCGATTCTGGTCTGTCCTGAGCAGGCGTTTATCGACCAGGTCGCCGAGCGCATGGCCGCGCACCTCGAGACAATGCCGCGGGCCGAAATCATCCGTACTTCCGCCCGCACTCGCGGGATTTTGCTGAAAGTCCAGGATCTCGACGAGGCGATGCAAATCGCCAATCATATCGCCCCCGAGCATCTGGAGTTGTCGGTCGCCGAACCGGAACGCTGGCTGCCGCAGATTCGCCATGCCGGGGCTATTTTCCTCGGGCGCTATACCGCCGAGGCCCTGGGGGATTACTGCGCCGGCCCCAACCACGTCCTGCCGACCTCGCGCACGGCTCGGTTCTCCTCGCCTTTAGGGGTGTACGATTTCCAAAAACGCAGCAGCCTGCTTGGCTGTTCGCCGGCAGCGGCCGCTGAGCTCGGCAAGACCGCCAGCGTCCTGGCCCGCGGCGAGGGCCTGATCGCCCATGCCCGGTCGGCCGAATACCGGCTCAAATCCTGACTGATAGCGGCTATTGAGCGATATGCGCGAGGCAGCCAGCCATACCTGGATTCGCCCGGAGCTGCGGGCGCTGGCCCCCTATGCGGTAGCTGATGCCGGCGGGATGGTCAAGCTCGATGCCATGGAGAACCCCTACCCCTGGCCGCAAGACCTGCAGGCCGCCCTGCAGGAACGACTGGCGGCAGTGGCGATCAACCGCTATCCCGATCCCGCCGGCGCGGCGCTCAAGGAACGCCTGCGGGCGGCCATGGGCATTGGCGCCGAGCAGGCGATCCTGCTCGGCAATGGCTCGGATGAGCTGATCCAGATGTTGGCCATGGCCGTGGCCCAGCCGGGGCGCAGGGTCATGGCGCCGGAGCCGAGCTTTGTCATGTATCGGCTGATCGCCGATTTCGTCGGCCTGGGCTATCAGGGTGTGCCCTTGCTGAGCGATTTTCAGCTCGATATCGACAATATGCTGAATTTCATCGAGGCCGAGCAGCCGGCACTGTTATTCCTGGCCTATCCGAACAATCCCACCGGTAACGCCTGGTATCGCGAGGATATCGAGTATTTGCTCGAGGCCTGCCGCGGGATCGTGGTGGTCGACGAGGCCTACGCCCCGTTTGCCGCGGACAGTTTCCTCAAGGATCTGGGCCGCTGCGCTAATCTGCTGGTGCTACGCACGGTCTCAAAAATGGGGCTGGCTGGCCTGCGGCTGGGTTACCTGGTCGGCCCGCCGGCGATTATCGACGAGCTCAACAAGCTGCGCTTGCCTTACAATATCAACAGCCTGACCCAGGCTGCCGCCGAACTGGCCCTGGAACACAAGCCGCTGTTTGACGCCCAGGCCGAGATGATCCGGCAGGAGCGCGCCCGTCTCTGGCAGGCCCTTCAGGCGATACAGGGGATCACCCCCTTCCCGAGCCAGGCCAATTTCATCCTGTTCCGCACCCCGGCCGGCACCGGCGCGCAGGTGTTCGCGGGGCTGCGTGAGGCCGGGATTCTCATCAAGAACTTAAGCGGGCAGGGCGGGCCGCTCACCGATTGCCTGCGGGTGACCGTGGGCACGCCGGCCGAGAACAGCCAATTTCTCCAGGCCCTGCAAACAGTGCTTGACTCAGGGGTCGTCGCCCAGGATGGCTAGCACACTACGACGTCTCGGCGTATTAACCAGCGGCGGCGATGCCCCGGGCATGAATGCTTGCCTGCGGGCGATTGTCCGGACCGCGGTCTATCACGGCATCGAGATCATTGGGTTTGAACGCGGCTATTGTGGTGTCCTGCTTGGCGAGTACCATGCCATGGACGCGCGCTCGGTCGCCAATATCATCCATCGGGGTGGCACGATTCTCGGCAGTGCCCGCTGCCCGGAAATGCAGCAGGCCGAGGGCGTGCGCCAGGCGGCGGCCAATCTGAAGGGGCTGGGTATCGACGCCCTGCTGACCATCGGCGGCAACGGCACGATCCGGGGCGCGGCGGCGCTCGCCGACCATTGGCCCGGCCAGGTCATCGGCCTGCCCGGCACCATCGATAACGATCTTGGCGGCACGGACTGGACCATCGGCTTTTTCACCGCCCTGGATACGGCCCTGGACGCGGTCGATAAGCTGCGGGACACCGCCGAGGCCTTCGACCGGATCTTTCTGGTCGAAGTCATGGGTCGGCATGCCGGCTGGATCGCTATGTTCACCGGCATCGGCGGGGGGGCCGAGCAGATTCTCGTGCCCGAACAGCCCTACGAGCCCACCGCGATTACGCGGTTGATCCGGGACTCACGCGCCCGCGGCAAGCGCAGCCATGTGGTGGTGGTCGCCGAAGGCGCCTGTGAAGGCGGGGTGCGGCGCGTGGCCGCGGATATCGAGCGCGATGGTCATTTCGAGACGCGGACCTGCGTGCTCGGCCATGTTCAGCGTGGCGGCTCGCCGGCGGCCATGGATCGTTATCTGGCCACCGACTTGGGGGTGTTTGCCGTGCAGGCGGTGCTGGAAGGCCAAACCCGTATGCTGGCCGGCAAAAAGGGCATGACCAACCAGCTGTTTCCGTTTGCCGAGGCCCTCGAAGGCGCCAACCAGCCGCCGACGCATCTGCTCGAAATCAACCGTTTCCTGGTTACCTGAGCAGCCACCAGTATCGCCGCCCCAGCGCAGTCACCGCGGCCAGGCTTAGGCTCAGCAGTAGCAGCAGGCTGGCCAGCACCAGCAGTGCCTCGGCCATGGTGATCCCCAGCATGAGCACCGGGGTTTGATCGCAGGAGGTCCAGGCCTCGAACAGCCAGGGCCACCAGCGATCCAGCGGCAGCCAGGCCGGCAGGCTCAAATCGACACCGCAACCCGCGGTAATAAAGCCCCGCTCGGTGCCGAACAGATACCAGGCGCGCTCCAGCATACCGCCGCCAATGGCCGCGATCCCGAGCTGTGCGCTCAGCAGGGGCCAGCGATAGCGCCGCACCGCCAGCCCATAAAGCGCGACCAGGGCCAAGCCGACGACCCAAATGCGGGTATGAATGCAGGCCAGACAAGGCCAGTAATTCAGGCCGTGTTGATAATACAGGCCGACCGCCAACAACAGCAGGGCCAATATGACAAGCCCCAGCCAATAACCCAGACTGTGACCGAAACGCAGTAACAATGGCACCAAATATGTCTCTCCTTACAATCGTCTCAGTGATGATAAGTTACCTACTGACTGTTCAAACCACCGTGCTACTGACCCCGTGAGGGAAGGGCTGCAAAAACCTAAAAAATG
>CAYFSA010000044.1:0-21889 GCA_964345605.1 uncultured Ectothiorhodospiraceae bacterium | reverse complement strand
GGCTCATGAGCCAACATCGATCAGCATATCCAGCGGTTGGCGCCGACCCGCGCGGTAATCCGTCAAGGCGCGCAGGACCAGGGGGCTGCGCAAGCGGGCGGCGGCTGCTTCGATCTCGGCATGAGTCAGCCACAGACAGCGGGCGATCCCCTCATCCAGCGGCCGGTCCGGTACATGCCCGGTAATATGGCCGGTAAAGGCGAAGCGCAGATAAGTGCGGCTGTTATCCGGCAGCGGCCAGCGGTAGATCGCGATCAAGGCCTCGGGCTGGAAGTGGTAAGCGGTTTCCTCAAGGGTTTCCCGAATGACGGCCTCGGCTAAGCTTTCCCCGGGGTCGAGGTGGCCGGCCGGTTGATTAAGGACCAGCGGGGCGTCGGCGTCCACACGCTCCTCCACAAGCAGGAAATGCGCATCTTGTTCGATCACCGCAGCCACGGTGACATGGGGTTTCCAAATCATAAAACTCGATTCGTTGGCGTTGTCACAAAGGGGGTTGTACTGGCACATGGATGGTCCGGGCGTCACAGCCATCAGCGGTAACTGGCATGAAACTCGCTTTACTCGCTCAGAGCCAGTCAAGCGTGCTATAAATTGAGCTAATCAATTCAATATTTGCGCATTGTTCGCGTGATGCCGACACCGTCGGCGCAACCGATGGCCCATGTCCCAAGGAGTTATTATGGCCTATGAGAAGCTGCGTGTCCCGACCACGGGCGCCGCGATCAGTGTCGATTCGAAGCGTTCGCTTATGGTCCCCGATCAGCCTATTATCCCATTTATCGAAGGCGATGGCATCGGGGTCGATGTGACGCCTGTCATGCAGCGGGTCGTCGATGCAGCGGTCGCGCAAGCTTACGGTGGGCAGCGGGCGATCGCCTGGATGGAGGTTTACGCCGGGGAAAAGGCCAATCGGGTGTATGAGCAGGAAGTCTGGCTGCCCGCAGAAACGCTTGCCGCACTCAGGGAGTTTCTGGTGGCTATCAAGGGGCCGTTGACAACCCCGGTCGGCGGCGGGATTCGGTCATTGAATGTGGCGCTGCGCCAGGAACTGGACCTGTATGTCTGTCAGCGGCCGGTGCGTTATTTTGCCGGGGTGCCCAGCCCTATGTGTCATCCGGAACGCACCGATATGGTGATCTTCCGGGAGAATTCCGAGGATATTTATGCCGGGATCGAATGGCCCGCCGGCAGTGACGAGGCCCAGCGCTTGCTGCAATTCCTCCAGCAGGACCTGGGCGTTACCCAAATCCGCTTCCCGGCGAGCAGCGGTTTGGGGATCAAGCCGGTTTCAGCGCAAGGCACCCAGCGACTGGTCCGTAAGGCTATTCAATATGCGATCGAGCAGGACTTGCCGTCAGTGACGCTGTTACACAAAGGCAATATCATGAAGTATACCGAAGGGGCGTTCCGGGACTGGGGCTATGCCCTGGCACGGGACGAATTCGGGGCCGAGCCGCTGGAGGGCGGGCCCTGGTGTTGCTTGCCGAACCCGCGTACAGGCCGCGAGATCGTGATCAAGGACGTGATCGCCGATGCCTTTTTGCAGGAAATCCTGCTGCGGCCCGAGGAGTACAGTGTTGTGGCCACCCTGAATCTGAATGGCGATTATATTTCGGATGCCTTGGCGGCCCAGGTCGGCGGCATCGGCATTGCGCCGGGCGCTAATCTGTCCGATCGGGTGGCTCTGTTCGAGGCGACCCACGGCACGGCCCCCAAATTCGCCGGCCAGGACAAGCTGAACCCCGGTTCGCTAATTTTGTCTGCTGAAATGATGTTGCGTCACATCGGCTGGTCCGAAGCTGCCGACCTGATCATTCGCGGCATGGCAGGGGCGATCGCCGCGGGCCGGGTAACTCAGGATTTGGCCCGGCAGCGTCCGGATGCCGAGGAAGTGGCCTGCTCCACATTCGGTGAGGTGATTGTCGAGCACATGGGGCAGGATTGAAGCCCGTCGCTTGCACTCGCATTGATATGTGATAAATAAACCTTCAGATGCATCAATTGGGTAGGCCGACTAGGGAGCATTCAGCGTAGCGTGTTGGTGCGCGCGAATGAACAATGATGCGGGTTGGGCTAAGTTATAGAGAGTGAGTTGGATTCATGGCTGAAGAACGGCGACATGATCAAGGTACGGGCACTGCGATCAAGGAGTCAAAACCGGCACTTAAACGGCCGCCATTGTACAAAGTCGTTTTGATCAACGATGACTACACGCCTATGGAGTTCGTGGTGCTGGTGCTGGAGAAATTTTTCGGCATGGGACGAGAAAAGGCAACGCGTATCATGTTGGCAGTACACATGCACGGGAAAGGTGTATGTGGTGTATTTACGCGGGATGTGGCGGAAACCAAGGTCGAACAAGTCAACCAATACGCACGGGATAACGAACACCCGTTGCTGTGTACGATGGAAGCAGCCTAGCTATGTTAAACAAAGAGCTCGAATTTTCGCTGAACATGGCCTTCAAGGCCGCCCGGGAAAGGCGGCACGAGTTTATCACGGTAGAGCACCTTCTGCTGGCCTTGACGGAAAACCCCACTGCGGCTGAAGTGCTGCGCGCCTGCGGTGCGGACGCTGATCTGCTGCAGCAGGAATTGAACCATTTCATCGAAGAAAACACCCCACGTTTACCGCCCAACGACCCCCGTGACACGCAGCCCACATTGGGTTTCCAGCGGGTGCTGCAGCGGGCGGTGTTCCATGTGCAGTCCTCCGGTAAAAAAGAAGTGACGGGGGCGAATGTGCTGGTCGCCATTTTCGGCGAGCAGGAATCGCAGGCGGTGTATCTGCTGAATCATCTTGAGGTCACCCGCCTGGATATCGTCAACTACATCTCCCATGGCATCTCCAAGGTGTCGGATGAGGAACGCAGCGAAGACAGTGCCAACGCCGCCGATTCCGAAGCGAGTGAGGAGGAAGGGCGCAGTAATCCGCTGCAGAGCTTTGCCACGAATCTCAATCATCTCGCCCGTATCGGCAAAATCGATCCGCTTATCGGCCGCCAGCAGGAAATCGAGCGGACAGCGCAGACGCTGTGCCGGCGACGCAAGAACAACCCCCTGCTAGTCGGTGAGGCAGGGGTCGGCAAGACGGCTATTGCCGAGGGGTTGGCCAAAAAGATCGTCGATGAACAAGTGCCCGAGGTGCTGAGTGATGCCGTGATCTATGCCCTGGATCTGGGCGCGTTGGTGGCCGGCACTAAATATCGCGGCGATTTCGAAAAGCGCCTGAAAGGCGTGCTCAATCAGCTGCGCCGCGAACACAATGCGGTGTTGTTCATTGACGAGATCCATACCGTCATCGGGGCGGGGGCGGCCTCTGGCGGCGTGATGGATGCCTCCAATCTGATCAAGCCCATGCTGGCCAGCGGTGAGCTCAAGTGTATCGGTTCGACTACCTATCAGGAGTTCCGCGGCGTGTTCGAAAAGGACCGGGCGTTGGCGCGGCGATTCCAGAAAATCGACGTGCCCGAACCGAGTGTCGACGAGGCCTACGAAATCCTGCGCGGTCTAAAGAGCCGCTTCGAAGAGCATCACAGTATTCGTTTCACCAACAAGGCCTTGCGGCAAGCAGCCGAATTGTCGGCGCGCTATATCAACGATCGCCATCTGCCCGACAAGGCGATTGATGTGATTGACGAAGCCGGTGCCAAGCGGCGGTTACAGCCTGCCTCGAACCGCAAGAAAACCATTACCGCCGAGGATGTGGAGGCGATCGTTGCCAGTCTGGCACGCATTCCGCCCAAGCAGGTATCGACCTCAGATATTGACTTGCTGCGCAACTTGGAGCGTGACCTCAAACTGACCGTGTTCGGCCAGGATCCGGCGATCGAAACCTTGTCAGCGGCTATCAAAATGGCCCGCTCGGGGCTGCGTGATACCGAAAAACCCATCGGTAACTTCATGTTTACCGGGCCTACCGGGGTCGGTAAAACCGAGGTAACCCGGCAATTGGCTAAGCTGCTCGGCATTGAGCTCATTCGCTTTGACATGTCCGAATACATGGAACGCCATACCGTCTCGCGGCTCATTGGTGCCCCGCCGGGCTATGTCGGCTACGACGAGGGCGGCCTGCTGACCGAAGCGGTAATGAAGAATCCCCATGCCGTACTGCTGCTCGATGAGATCGAGAAAGCCCATCCAGATGTGTTCAATCTCCTGCTGCAGGTCATGGACCACGGTACCTTGACCGACGCGAATGGCCGCAAGATCGACTTCCGTAACGTCATTTTGGTGATGACCAGCAATGCCGGTGCCGAATCGGCCAGCAAGCGACCGGTTGGCTTTACGTCCACTGATACCAGCACCGATATGATGGAGGCGGTCAAGCGGATGTTTACCCCTGAATTCCGCAATCGCCTGGATGCCGTGATCAGCTTTAACTCACTCGATCAGCAGACGCTCGGTCATGTGGTCGATAAGTTCGTGATCCAGCTCGAGGCGCAGCTCGAAGAGAAGAATGTCACCATTACAGTTGCCGAATCGGCGCGCGAATGGCTGGCGGAGCGCGGCTATGATCCGGTAATGGGGGCACGGCCTATGGCGCGGGTCATTCAGGAATACATCAAGAAGGCCTTGGCGGAAGAAATCCTGTTCGGACGTCTGGTCGAGGGGGGCGCTGTGCGTATTGAGGCAACCGACGGTGAGCTGACTTTCGAATACTTGTCACGGGAAGAAACCGTTACCTGAGGCGGCTGCCGCGGGCAATCATTTGTTGCGGTAAGTGATACGCCCCTTGGTTAGATCGTAGGGGGTTAATTGTACAGTAACGCGATCTCCGGTAAGAATGCGGATGTAATGCTTACGCATCTTACCGGAGATATGGGCCGTAACGATGTGACCATTATCCAGCTCCACCCGAAACATCGTATTCGGGAGCGTTTCGATAACATGTCCATCCATTTCGATATGATCTTCTTTTGCCATGCTGTCTCTTGAGGTCAGTGTAACGAGTCGCCAAGATTATCTTTAATCGACCCATGAATACAAGTGATCAGCGCAATCGTTGATCATGCTGCGCCGGCGCACCCAGCCAGCAGCGTTGCTCTGCTTGCGTAACTGCAACGCATTGCAGTATTCTGCGCGAATTTGATAATTATCTGTCGGGGAAAACACGCTTTTATGAGTGTTGCCATTATTTTTCCTGGCCAGGGCTCACAACAGCTTGGCATGTTGGCTGAGCTTGCTGACGAGTTTCCCCAGGTGCGGGAAACATTCCAGGAGGCTTCAGATGTCTTGGGGGAAGATCTCTGGTCTTTGGCGCAAACAGGCCCTGAAGCCGAACTGAATCGCACCGAGCATACCCAAGTCGTAATGCTGACCGCTGACGTGGCGGTATGGCGTGTCTGGCAGGCTAAGCAAGGGTGTCTGCCAGTGGCTATGGCCGGGCATAGCCTGGGCGAATATGCGGCCCTGGTATGCGCTAACGCCATGCGGTTTGATGACGCCTTGCAGCTGGTTCGCCAGCGAGCACGGCATATGCAAGCAGCGGTTGCGGCCGGGGAAGGGGCCATGGCGGCCATTCTGGGCTTGGCCGAGGCGCAGGTGGAGGCCGCTTGCGAGCAAGCCAGTGACACGGGCGTGGTGATGACAGCGAATTACAATGCACCCGGGCAGGTCGTGATTGCCGGGCAAGCCGCGGCGGTCGAGCAGGCGGTCAGCCTGGCCAAAGCGCAAGGCGCCAAACGGGCAGTCCCATTGGCTGTGAGCGTGCCCTCGCATTGTCAGCTGATGCGGCCGGCGGCGGCTAGGCTGGCCGAGGATCTGGCGTCGGTAGCAATCGCTGCGCCGACTATTCCGGTGATACATAACGCCGATGTGGCGGCCTATCAGACAGGCGGCGAGATTCGCGATGCCCTGATCCGGCAGCTTTATCAACCGGTGCGCTGGGTGGCGACGGTAAACGCATTAACAACCCATGGGGCTCATGCCTGTGTCGAGGCAGGGCCGGGCAAAGTCCTGACCGGCTTGAATCGGCGTATTGCGCGCCAGATGCCCTGCGTGGGTGTGGATGATATCGTCAGTCTCGACGAGGCATTGCGGCTTTGTGAGGGAGGGTGATCATGGCATTAGCTGCGGGTGTGGCACTGGTTACCGGCGCAAGCCGGGGGATAGGCCGGGCGATTGCACTGGAACTCGGCGAGCAGGGTGCGACAGTGATCGGGACTGCGACATCCGAGGCCGGTGCCGAGCAAATTAGTCAGGCACTTGCCGATGCGGGGTTGCATGGTCGCGGGATGACCCTGGACGTTACCGATCCCGATGGCATCAAAACAATCCTGACGACGATCACGGACGAATTCGGACCAATCGGTATATTGGTCAATAATGCGGGGATTACCCGGGATAATTTGCTGATGCGCATGGATGACGCAGCTTGGGATAGTGTTATCGCAACGAATTTATCGGCAGTGTATCGCTTGTGCAAGGCTTGTCTGCGGCCCATGAGCAAAGCGCGCAGCGGGCGCATTATCAACATCGGCTCCGTGGTGGGCACGACAGGCAATCCGGGGCAGACCAACTACGCTGCCGCCAAGGCCGGGCTGATTGGGTTTACCAAGTCGCTGGCCCGCGAAGTCGGGCCGCGAGGGATCACTGTCAACGCTGTGGCGCCAGGGTTTGTCGACACCGATATGACACGGGCGCTGGACCCGGCGCAGCGGGAGGCGTTGCTGCAGCAGGTGCCGTTGGGCCGCCTGGGCGAGCCGCAAGAAATCGCGAAAATGGTTGGCTTTCTCGCCTCGCGGGATGCTGGCTATATCACCGGAGAAACCCTGCATGTCAATGGCGGGCTGTTTATGGCTTGAGCTATCGGGCTGCCTGGGTTATTTTGCGCCGTCGTCATCGGTGGCTGCGGCTAGGCGTTTGACTGAAAGTTCCCGGTCTATTACCGGCTTGAGATTCGAAACACTGAGGGGATCACCTTTAAAATGAGTAGCGTAGAAGAGCGTGTCAAAAAGATCGTGGTTGAGCAATTGAGTGTCAAGGAAGAAGAGGTTACCAACGAAGCCTCTTTCGTCGATGATCTCGGTGCGGATTCGCTGGACACGGTCGAGTTGGTCATGGCCCTGGAAGAGGAATTCGAATGCGAAATTCCTGATGAAGAGGCCGAGAAAATCGCAACGGTGCAACAAGCCATCGATTATATCAACGAGCATCAATAATGATTGACAGCACCTGCGTGCCAGTCTGCGCGCGGGTGACAAGTCGGCCGTTCGTTTATCGTTTGCGGTTGGGGTGACGATTTTGTCCAGACGTCGAGTCGTAGTCACTGGCCTTGGGGTCGTTTCGTCGGTGGGATCTGACCTTAAGGTGATGTGGGAGAATCTGCTTGCTGGGCGTAGCGGGGTGAGTCGGATCGAGCGCTTTGATGTAACTGATGTGGCAAGCAAAATTGCCAGTCAGGTCAATGACTTCGATGCGGATCGCTATGTACCGAGCAAGGAACGCAAAAAAATGGATACGTTCATCCAGTTCGGTATTGCCGCGGCGCAGAATGCGCTGGCGGATGCCGGCCTGCAGCCGACCGAGTCCCAGCTTAACCGTATCGGCGTTGCCGCAGGCTCCGGCATTGGCGGACTTTCTGGGATAGAACGCAATTATGACGCCTTGCTAACCGGTGGGGCCCGCAAAGTATCGCCGTTTTTCGTACCAGGCTGCATCACCAACATGCTAGCCGGCCAGATTTCCATGCGCCATGGCTTCCGTGGCCCGAATGTTTCAATTGTCACGGCCTGCACTACGGGGACGCATAATATTGGCGAAGCGGCGCGAATGATCGCTTATGGTGATGCGGATGTCATGATCGCCGGCGGCAGTGAGGCTGCTGTGACCCGGTTGGGTCAGGCCGGTTTTTCCGCGGCGCGGGCGCTGTCGACGCGCAATGACGAGCCGCAGGCAGCGAGCCGCCCCTGGGACAAGGAACGGGATGGGTTTGTCCATGGCGAGGGCGCGGGTGTATTAGTATTGGAAGCATACGAATATGCCAAGGCGCGGGGTGCCAATATTTATTGTGAGCTGCTCGGTTATGGCATGAGCGCCGACGCCCATCACATTACTCAACCGGCACCGAACGGTGAAGGAGCAGCTCGGTGTATGCGCAGTGCACTAGCTGACGCTCAACTTGAGCCCACCCAGATCGATTACATTAATGCCCATGGGACATCGACGATTGTCGGTGATAAAGCCGAAACCGAGGGCATCAAAGCAGTACTGGGCGAGCATGCCTATCATGTGGCCGTGAGTTCGACCAAATCTATGATCGGCCACTTGCTCGGTGCGGCTGGCGGGGTCGAAGCGGTTGCTACGGTATTGACGCTCAAACATCAAACCATTCATCCAACGATCAATTTGGATCATCCCGATCCGGAATGCGATCTTGACTACGTTCCCCATACGGCCCGTGAGGCCAAGGTCAATATTGCCTTATCCAATTCGTTTGGCTTTGGGGGAACCAATGGCACGCTGGCCTTCGGGCGCTTGAGCTAACAGCTGTCAGCGCCGCTGCTGCGCGCCCGACTGAATATCATGATACGAGCATCGCTTCTGTTGCTGTTACTGGGGGCCGTGGGCGGTGCGGCCCTGGTGACCGCGAATTGGCACCGCTGGACCCAGCAACCGCTCAACTATGCCAAGGAAGTTGTTATTTCTGTGCCTCAAGGTGCAGCAGCAGATGCCGTTGGCCGCCAGCTCGTTCGCGAGGGCGTGCTCGAGCACCAACGGTTTTGGTGGCTGCTGGTCAGAGTCAGCGATCATGATCGCTCACTGCAAGCCGGCACCTACCGCTTGCCGGCGGCATTAACCCCAGCCGAGCTGTTGACCCGTTTGGTCAACGGGCAAACCCTGCGTTATCGATTAACCGTGCCGGAAGGTTGGCGCTTTGCTGATATGCGCCAGGCGATGCATGAGCATGAGGCTATCCGCAGCGTTTTGCCCCAAAATGAGGAAGCAGTCATGGAGGCCTTGGGCTTGTCGCAGCAGGCTCCCGAGGGGTTGTTCTTTCCCGACACCTACGTGTTTTCGGCCGGTACTTCCGACAAGCGACTATTGCAGCAAGCCCATCAGCGTATGCAATCGGTGCTGCAAACCTTATGGCAAGACCGGGCGCCCGATTTGCCATTGGCAAGCCCTTACGAGGCCTTGGTGCTGGCTTCGATCGTCGAGAAAGAAACCGCGTTGGCCAGCGAGCGCGCTCTAATTGCCGGTGTCTTTATTGCGCGCTTGCGGCGTGGGATGCGCCTGCAAAGCGACCCCACCGTCATTTATGGCTTGCAGGATGAATTTGATGGTAATTTGCGCCGTCGCGATCTGCGCCAGGAAACCCCTTATAACACCTATACACGCCCGGGCTTGCCGCCGACTCCGATTGCCTTGCCGGGACGCAAAGCCATAGCTGCCGTGCTGAATCCGCAAGCCACCGATGCGTTGTACTTCGTGGCCACAGGCGATGGCAGTCATCATTTTTCGGCAAGTTATGCGGAACACCGGCGCGCTGTGGCCCGTTATCAGGGTGGGGGCGGGTGAGCGTGGTGGGCCCCATGCCCAACAATATAGGTCATGCCGGCCTGCCAGTTTGCCACAGACCTAGGAACGGCCTCGCTCAGCATGGGTGACAGCCGGGGTCGGTTTGTCACCTTCGAGGGTATCGAGGGGGGCGGCAAAACCAGTTGCCTGAAGGTTGCCGCCGATTTGCTGCGCTCGCGCGGCGTTGTGGTGACTGAAACCCGTGAGCCCGGCGGCAGTGAACTCGCCGAAGCCATTCGCGAGCTGTTGTTGTCGCCGAGCCTGCCGAGCATGCAGGTGACCACGGAGTTGTTATTGATGTTTGCCGCGCGCAACGAGCATTTAGAACACCGTATTCGACCAGCATTGCAAGCGGGCCAGTGGGTGCTCTGTGATCGATTTACCGATGCGACCTATGCGTATCAAGGCGCCGGCCGGGGGCTGCCGCAGGCCTGGATCAGTGCCCTGGAAACCTGGGTGCACGCGGATTTGCGACCCGATCGAACGCTGCTGTTAGACCTGCCGCCCGAAGTCGGGCTGCAGCGTAGCCGGCAGCGAGCCGACCTCGATCGCTTCGAGCAGGAAACCGTGGCGTTTTTTGCATCGGTGCGGGCGCGTTATCTTGAGCTGGCCGCCGAGGCGCCAAAGCGGTTCCAGGTGATTGACGCGTCCGGTGCGTGGGCCGAAGTGAAAGCCCAACTTGTCAATTTTTTCGAAACCTGGCTCGCTCACCGCGATTAGTTCCGAGACTCGCCGAGCGAATGGCAGCGCACATCGAACCTTTACCCTGGCAGCGTCAACAGTGGGCCTATGCCGCTGGACGCTTGGCTGCGCAGCGAATGCCGCATGCCCTGTTGTTGACCGGTGTTGCCGGTTGTGGTCAAGAGCAGTTTGCGCAAGCCCTCGTGGCAGCGGCTTTATGCCTGCAACGCAATGAGGATGGCTTGGCCTGCGGGCACTGTTCGGCCTGCGAGTTGTATAAAGCGGGCACGCATCCGGATTTCCAGGGTATTGCTGCCGAAGCCGGCAGCGAACAGATCAAGATCGACCAAATTCGCGAGTTGCTGAGCTTTCTTGGTTTGAGTCGGCAGTTTGCGGGCTATCGTGTCGCTTTGATTGAAGCAGCGGACCGGCTCAATCCCAACGCCGCCAATTCGCTTCTGAAAATGCTAGAGGAGCCGCCGGCAGCCAGTTTGCTCGTGCTCGTGGCTACTCAACCGGCCTTGTTGCCGATCACTATACGCAGCCGCTGCCAACGCCTGCGCTTTGGCGTGCCGCCGAACGATGAGGGTCTAAAGTGGTTGGCGGCAAAGCTTGGTGACGAAGCTAAGGCCAAGCAATTGCTGGCATTCGCTCAGGGCGCCCCCGTCCGTGCGCTCGCTTTGTACGAACAAGATGCGCTGCAGCGCTGGACGCAATGGCGCGCGAGCTTATCAGCCTTGCTAACAGGTCACGCCGAGGCGCTGCAGGTTGCCGAGGCCTGGTCCAAAGCGGATCTCGAAGAGATGCTGAATTGGTGGCTTGGAATCTGTTCGGCCATGATAAAATGGCAGTTACACGCTTTGGATCAGAAGCTGTTAGCGGACGATGATGCGTTGCCGCGCCTGGCTGACAATGTGGATAGCGCGCGGGCCCTCGCTTTTTTCGATAAGTTGCTGAGCGCCTGTCGCTGGGCGCGTACCGGGGTGAACAACGCATTGTTGTTAGAAGACTTATTGCTTGACTGGCAGCAGTTACTGAAGACCGAATCCAGGGCTTAACGAGGCTGGGGCTATGGCTATCGGACAAGGTATACTTTCCCTTTCGATCAAAGACAAACCTGCTTTGTACGCCGCCTATATGCCATTCGTGGCCAATGGGGGGCTGTTTATCCCGACCAACAAAACCTACCGCCTCGGTGATGAAGTGTTCATGGTGGTTACCTTACTGGACAATCCCGAGCGCATGCCTGTGGCGGGGAAAGTCGTTTGGGTCACGCCAACGGGGGCAGGCGGCAATCGGTTGCAAGGGATTGGGGTGCAGTTCAGCGATCAGGACAACGGACAAACGCGCAGTAAAATCGAAACCCTGCTGGCTGGGGTGTCGCCGGGTGAGCGGCAGACCAATACCATGTAGTGTTTGATTATAAGGCAGTTGCCGACAATCGTTGTTTCCCTTGGGCGAGCCCCACAAGTTGTCGGCGTGGCTGCGCTCGTAGGCTGTGAAAAGTATTGTCGTCGCGACCTGTTGCCCGCGGGCGTTCGCAGTGCATCCAAGCTTTCTGATGCTGCGCCCAGCGAAAGCTTTTTGTAGACCCGCCTGAAGATATTGCATACGAATGGTGCCGGGAGGGAGACTCGAACTCCCATGGGCAATGCCCACCTGATTTTGAGTCAGGCGCGTCTACCAATTCCGCCATCCCGGCTAGGGAAGAAGTGCTGCAGATGTCTTGGCCGCTTTTGCGCAGGCTTGAGGAATAGGTTGATGCCTGGCCAACACAATAGTCCATTAATGTACCCATGACATGCCTGCCTCGTCAAGCCTCTTGCGTCTAGTGCAGCGATGAATCAGGATGGGTTTGGCGGGGTTGCATTGCCTAACATTAACAATGGTATTTGTCTTTCGGAGAGGTTGATGCATTACATCAGTACCCGCGGCGGGATCGCGCCGGTGGGCTTTGCGCAGGCTGTGCTCATGGGGTTGGCCGATGATGGCGGCTTATTGATTCCTGAGTCGCTGCCCTCGGTCGAAGCATCGACGTTGCGGCATTGGTCACAGCTTACATTTCAAGAGCTGGCAGTAGAGGTGATGACGCCGTTTGTCGGCGGCGATTTGACCACCGAGGAACTGAGCGCCCTAGTGCAACGTTCTTATGCCAGCTTCTCGCATTCGGCCGTGACCCCGGTAGTGCAGGTCGGGGAGCAGCCCATACTCGAGCTGTTTCATGGCCCGACGGCGGCCTTTAAGGATGTGGCCTTGCAGTTTCTGGGTAATTTGTTCGAGTGGCTGCTCGAGCGCGATGGCGGCAGGCTGAATATTCTCGGGGCAACCTCCGGCGATACCGGCTCAGCAGCGATTCATGGGGTACGGGGCAAGGCGCGGATCAATATCGTTATTTTGCATCCTCAGGGGAAAGTCTCGCCAATACAAGAACGGCAAATGACCACGGTGCTCGATGACAATGTGCATAACATTGCCTTGCAGGGAAGTTTCGATGATGCCCAGCGGCTCGTGAAGGCCCTGTTTGGTGACCTGGAATTCAAGCGGGCGCATCATTTGGGTGCGGTGAACTCGATTAATTGGGCCCGGATTCTGGCGCAGATGGTCTACTATTTTTATGCCTGGGGCCAGGTAAGTGGCGATCCGCAACAACCGGTCAGCTTTGCCGTGCCGACCGGCAACTTCGGGGATATTTTCGCCGGTTATCTGGCCAAGCGCATGGGCTTGCCGGTGGAGCGTCTGATCCTGGCGACCAACCGTAATGACATCCTGACGCGCTTCATGGTAAACGGCGTGTATGAACTCGGTGAGGTGCATGCGACCTTGAGCCCTTCCATGGACATTCAGGTAGCCTCGAATTTTGAACGATATCTGTATTACTTGGCCGCTGAAAATCCCCAGACCGTGCAAGAGCAAATGGCGGCTGTGCGCGAGCAGGGCCGTCTGAGTGTTTCCGCCGCGCAGCTGCGTATAGTGAACGAGGACTTCTGCGCCCGCGCGGCCGGCGACAACGAAACGCTGGAGCAAATCAAAGCGTTCTACGATATGCATGGCTATATCCTGGATCCGCATACGGCGGTCGGGGTGCACGCGGCTGCTAATGTGCCGGGTGCCATTTGCCTGGCGACGGCGCATCCCGCCAAATTTCCCGAGGCTGTGCGCCAGGCGATTGGTGTCGAAGCGCCGCCCCCGCCCCCGCTGAAAGGGTTGATGACTCAGCAAACTCGCTGTATCGAGTGTCCGGCCGAGTCCGAAGCCATCAAACAGTATATTCGTGACACCCTGGTGTGAGGACCGCTGCATGACTTCCTATGTGCAAATATTGGATACAACATTAAGAGATGGTGAGCAGACCCAGGGGGTATCTTTTGCGCCGGGCGAAAAGCTCAACATTGCGCAGGCCTTGCTGCAGCAATTACGCGTTGATCGGGTCGAGGTCGCTTCGGCACGGGTTTCCTCGGGCGAGCAACAAGCCGTGAGCCGGATTGTGGAATGGGCTGCCGAGCATGACTGCGCCGACCGGGTCGAGGTGCTTGGTTTCGTTGACGGC
This sequence comes from uncultured Ectothiorhodospiraceae bacterium, assembly GCA_964345605.1. Classification (GTDB taxonomy): domain Bacteria; phylum Pseudomonadota; class Gammaproteobacteria; order CAYFSA01; family CAYFSA01; genus CAYFSA01. Next base: position 8,140 of record CAYFSA010000044.1, on the reverse strand, counting down.
GGACGTAGTGTGCGTTGGGTTTGCGATGCTGGTGGCCGGGTAATCAATTTCCTGGCTAAAGGCAGTCGTCGCCATTGTGAAAAGCAGCTCCGCAAAACCCCGGCAACACATTTCGAGGAGGTACGCCAGGCAGTGGTCGGTGCCCGGGAGCAAGGCCTGCTCGTTAACCTTTACCTGGAAGACTGGTCGAACGGCTACCGGGACGATCCCGATTATGTCTATGCCATGGTGGCAAGTCTGGCGGATTCAGGTATTGCCCATATCATGCTGCCCGACACGCTCGGGGTGATGACGCCCGAGCAAGTCGGTCAGGCCATCCGTGATATGACCCAGCGCTTTCCTGAACAACCCTTTGATTTTCATCCGCATAATGATTACGGCCTGGCCACGGCGAACGCCATGGTGGCCGCCCAGGCAGGCGCCAGGACGCTGCATTGCACAGTGAATTGTCTAGGCGAGCGCGCCGGTAATGCCTCGTTGGCCGAGGTCGCGGTTAATCTGCGTGATCGGTTGGGGATTTCCCTAAATATCGACGAGCGGCATATCTATCAGGTCAGCTGCATGGTCGAGAATTTCTCGGGCAAGCGCTTACCGGCCAACGCGCCCATCGTCGGCGATGATGTCTTTACCCAAACGGCAGGTATCCATGCCGACGGCGACAGCAAAGGCGGCTTGTATCGGACCGCCCTGTCCCCCGAACGGTTCGGGCGCAGTCATACTTATGCATTGGGCAAGCTGTCGGGCAAGGCCTCGCTGCGTAAGAATCTCGAACAAATGGATATCGAGCTGACCGACGAGGACATCGACAAAGTGCTGGCCCGGGTGGTGGAGCTCGGCGATTCGAAAAAGGTTGTCACTTCCGAAGATCTGCCGTTCCTCATCGCGGAAGTGCTGGAAGGCCGCGACGACGAACAGATCGCCCTGGTGAATTGGGTCGTTGCGAGCGGTATGGATGTCGAATCCACGGCCAGCATCCAGCTGCGTATCGGGACGTGTGTGCACCGGGCGACCGGGACCGGCAATGGCGGTTTCGATGCCTTTATGGATGCCGTGCAGCAGGTCGTACCGCGCGCCGGCATTCCCCTCCCCGAACTGGTGGACTACGAAGTGCGCATCCCTCGCGGCGGGCATACCGATGCCCTAACCGAATGCATTATCCGCTGGGGACTGCAGGGCGATACGTTCCATACCCGCGGGGTCGATGCCAATCAGGTGTTTGCGGCCATCAAAGCGACCATGCGCATGTTGAATATCCAGGCGCACCGCAAGCATACCGAGGAAACTGAGGTAGAGGCGAATGAGGCGCTGCTGGCCTAGATATACAACGGCGCCATGCGCCGCCAGTAATAGGCCCGGTGAGCGCGGCCATCCCAGTAGTGGATTTGATGCCGGATGCCCTTGTTCCACAGGGCTTGGCTAAGCTCGTAGTTATTGATGACGAACGGATCATCCTTGCCGATGACAAGGACTATGTCCATGCGATGCATGGCGTTGAGGGTGGCCAGATCCTCGATGTTGGGCACGAAGTGACTCGGAGTGTTGTAATAGACGGTTCGGTCGTAGTAGCCGTCGAATAGACCATGAAAATGCTCGATGTTCAGCGTTAAATCGTAACGTCCTGAAAAGGCAGCCACTTTGCTTACGCGCTGCGGATGTCGGAAAGCGAAATTGACTGCGTAGAAGGCGCCCAGACTGCAGCCGTGCGTGATCAGACACGGATGGTCATTTTTGGCATGCATCATCGGTAGGACTTCCAGGATGAGATAATCCTCATAATGGATATGCCGTTCGATGCGCTGAATGGGCTCGCACCAATCACAATAAAACGTCTCCCAGGCCAGGTTGTCCACGCAAAAAACCTGTAGCTGGCCGGCCTCGATTTTGCCTTCCAGGGCCTGAATCATGCGCATATCTTCGTATTCGTAGAAACGTCCGTCGCGGGTGGGGAAAACGAGGACTTTGGCGCCAGCATGGCCAAAGACCAGCATTTCCATATCACGACTGAGACGGGGGCTGTACCAACGATGGTATTCGCGGTTCATAGCGGCCTTAAAAAGTCTTGCAGGTCCTGCAGTAACGCTTGGGTTTGTTCAGCGCGGCCAGGATAATCGGCATGGCCAGCATCCAAGACAAATAATTGCCGGGTTGCAGGCAGTGCATTGTAAATGGCGAATTGCCCAGCCGGGGGGACGGCGGGATCAAAGCGCGCGGCAGCGACATGCACTGGCCGGGTCATGTGTTGGGCCGCTGTGACGGCATCATAATACTGCAGGGTGTCCAGTACATTGAAGTTCTCACGCTGGCGTTGAAATTGCTGTATAGCGGCGGCGCTGCCGATGCAGGGTAGCTGCAGGCGCAAAGGATGATGGCCGAAGGACGGGACGTTGAAATGCCAGCGCTGCACCCTTGTTTCCCAAGGCATAGCCAAGGCACCGATGCCGCCGCCGAAACTGATGCCCAAATAGGCAAGATGGCCCTCTAGTGCAGGAAAGAGGCTGACAAGGGTGCTTACGGCGAGCCAGAGATCCTCGACACAGCCGCCTAGAATATAGCGTTGTGGTTTGTCGATGTCATGCAGAACATGCCAGGCCGGATGCGGGGAAATGGGCGGCTGCTGACTGCGCGCCAGCCCCCGAAAGCACGGCACAAGATAGGCCGTGCCGGCCAAGCGAGGGGAAATCTGGGGGTGGTCGATGCCGCCGTAACCATGGCCCAGAATGAGACCGCGAACGATCGGGCCTTCACGCGGACAAAGCAGCCAGCCGTGAATGCTGATGGCCTCTGTGGAGCGATAACTGAGATCGAAACAGCGAAATAACGGCTCTGGGCTGGGGGCGGGCGTAAGCGTCGGGGCCGGGTCGATGGTCAGCACGCGCTCATAGCGTGTCTGCCAAAACGAGGTAAAATCCGCAGGGGAGGGCGGCGGCGTAAGCGCGAGCAAAGTCTCGAGATCATAGCCATGGGTCGGGTCGAAGGCGTATTCGTGCTGACTCGGGATCACGGGGGCAACGATTCCTGGCGCTGGCTGACAAAGTTATTGGAGGGCTTGTCGCAATTGCTCGCGGACAGCGGCGCCGGTGGCATGGGTTTGGCTGCGAATAATCGCAATGCGGCCGGCGCGGGGACGTCGGTTGTCATCAAGGTCCAGTTGTATGGAAACGCTCGCCGAGCTCAACGCGGCGAGGGTGGCGTCGGCCACATGAATGGGTTCGTCACATTCGGCGAACAGCGAAAACACATAACCGCCTGGCGGCGGCGGCGGTGTCAGCCACTGGTTGTGATCGACCAAGGCGACCCAGGCGGGGATAAAGCCCTCGCCATAGAAATCGAAAAAACCATTGGAGCCACGCAAATGCGCTTCGATGATGACGCCGTCGATTACCTCAAAATTGCAGATGCCGGTGTAATCGGGCAAGTTCTGGGCAATCCATTTGGCCAGCAAGGTTTCGTTCTGCGGATAGGCCACGCCAATGCACCAATACGCAGGTGGCCCGCCCCGTGCGGTTTTTTCCCCCGCAACCGTGTGGGCGAACCAGCGTGCCCGGCCGCGCTGCACCAGGCAGTCGGTGCTGCTCTGCTCGCCCTCCAAGCAAGTGCTCCACATATAGCCGGGTGTCTCGGGAACTTGATCGGCCTGCATGGCTTGAGCGCCAATTGCCATACCTAAGAGATTGAGCATCGGCCGCACGAATACGCAGGTCTTGTCGGCGATGCCCAGATCACGCGGTTTGACGCCGGTTGGAGCTGCTGGCTGGCTCTGGCTGAGAGCAAGATCAAGCTTGTTGTAAATCCAGCGGTGTCGGGGGTACAGGCGCCAGGCAGCGGCATCGCTGACGGCGATATCGGCATGGGGTGTGGCCGCGGTAAAAATATACTGACGCTGAGGTAAGACGCCATGAAAGGGCATGAGACTCGAGCCTTTGCGCAGGGATGGTCAGGTTGCGCTTCAGTACACCAGGGCGGTCGCGCCGCCGGCGTTGAGGGCGCCTAAACTGCTGGTTGCCTGTTGACGCAGGAATTTGAACCGATTATTCTACTTCATCTCTAGATGATGGAAAAGCAGGCCAAAAAAGGTCTGTGGCTTTACCGGGGTATAGCGCAGTCTGGTAGCGCACCTGCTTTGGGAGCAGGGTGTCGGGGGTTCGAATCCCTCTACCCCGACCAGCAGATAGCGGTCTGCAGGTATTGCGCTGCCTATGCAGGCGCCTGTAGCTCAGCCGGATAGAGCATCGGTCTTCTAAACCGAGGGTCGCAGGTTCGAGTCCTGCCGGGCGCGCCAAAGGCCAAAGTCAACGCGCGAAATAGTATCAGTCAAGCAAGTTTCGATGGTGGGCGTAGCTCAGTTGGTAGAGCCCCGGATTGTGGCTCCGGTGGTCGTGGGTTCAAGTCCCATCGCTCACCCCAATCCATCGGCCCGCGTTGATGGGTCCGCTTGGGCCGTTAGCTCAATTGGTAGAGCAGTGGACTCTTAATCCATTGGTTGAAGGTTCGAGTCCTTCACGGCCCACCATTTTGCCCCAGCAGTTTGGGGTGACGTCAGTGAGCGTAACCGAACTCGGCTCCGAGTCTTATGTCAAGCAAAAAGAGCGCCGGCTTACCTTGAATCAGTGTTAATCGACCGCCATCTCCCCCCTTTATATCCGTCTGTTGGCCATCAGTAACATTTTACGTGTACCGCGAATAAGTCGTTCTCTCGCTCGCATGGCAATTGTACAATCGTGATTTAGCGAGTCTTTCATTGTTATATTAAGGTGTGATTATGCAAGTAAGCTTGGAGGTGGTTGGTGATCTCAAACGCAAGCTGATGGTACAAGTGCCGGCACAAGGCATCGAAGAAACCATCGAAAACCGCCTTAAAAAAATGGCCAAGGATGCCAAGCTGCCTGGCTTTCGCCCCGGCAAAGTGCCTGTCCGTATCATGCAGCAGCGCTATGGCGCGAGTGTTCGTCAAGAGGTGTTGACCGAAACAGTGCGATCTAGCCTGCATCAAGCGCTTGATGAGAAGGAACTGCAACCGGCGGCTATGCCGGCGATCGATCTTGACGAAGTCAAGCCCGGCGAAGATTTGCGTTTCACCGCTGAATTTGATGTCTATCCTGAGATTGTTCTGCCGGACTTCTCGGCCTTGCGTGTTAAACGGCCGGTCCCTGAGGTTAGCGAGGCCGATATAGATCGGTTTGTCAATAACGCCTGTCAGGCAAAAGCTGAATTCAAGGAGACGTCAGAGGCTGCTAAAACGGGTGACCGTCTGACCATTCGTTATGCGTGGCAGACTGACTCGCCAGCCGCGGGAGCCACTGATGCGGGCGAACCTGAAACGGTGGTTGATGAATCAATTGTAATAGGAGAGGGCACTGCCGATCAGCCCGGCTTCAAGCAACTGTTAAGTGAGCGCTTGGCGGGATTTGTGGCTGGCGATCAAGCGACGTTCGACAGCCCGAGTGCCAATGAGGAACGGGATGCGCAGCCCACAGCACGGCTGTGGGTGCAAGTCGATCAAGTCGAGCGGCGTGAAGTACCCGAGCCCACCGACGCATTTGCCCAATCGGTGGGCGTAGAGGATCTAGCCGGCCTGCGTGAGCTAGGGCGCCGGGAAATACACTCGCACCTTGAGCAAAAAGCCGACGATCAATTGCGGCAGGCGTTGAGCAAGGCAATTTTGGATGGAATCGAGATTCCGCTGCCGCAAACGCTGGTGGAGGCCGAGCTAGAGCGCATGAAACAGCAATTCCAGCAGCATTTGGGCGTTGATGCCCATGCGCAATTGCCCCAGGATGTACTGGAAGAGGCAGCCCACCACAATGTTGCTTGGGGCCTGGTGACGGCTGAAATTGCCCGCGAGCAGGCGATGCAAGTGGACAACAATCGACTGCGGGAAAAGATTCTGGAATATGCGCGCAATCACGCGGATCCCCAAAGCTTTCTCCAGCAGGTGCAGGGTGACCAGGAAGCCTTATCGGGCCTTAGAACGATGGTTCTGGAAGATCAAGTGCTCGACTGGCTACAAAGCCAGGTCCAGCTTGAAGACGAGCCGCTGACCTTCGAGGCCCTGTTAAACGAAGACAATAGAGGATAGACGTTATGAGCCATTTAGCGGAGACGGGCCAAGGCCAGCTTGAACCTCGCGGCTTGAATTTGGTTCCCATGGTGGTCGAGCAAACCGCTCGCGGTGAGCGTGCCTACGATATTTATTCGCGGTTGCTCAAGGAACGGGTGGTATTCGTCGTTGGCCCGATTGAGGATTATACAGCGAATGTCGTAGTGGCCCAGCTATTGTTCCTTGAGTCAGAGAATCCGGATAAGGACATCAGCCTGTATATCAATTCACCTGGCGGCTCGGTAACTTCCGGCTTGGCCATTTATGACACCATGGAATTCGTAAAACCCGATGTTTCTACTCTCTGTATCGGCCAGGCGGCGAGTATGGGTGCTTTACTGCTGGCGGGCGGGGCTGCCAACAAGCGGCATTGCTTGCCGCATTCGCGGGTCATGATTCACCAGCCGCTCGGCGGGTTTCAGGGGCAGGCCTCGGATATAGACATTCACGCCAAGGAAATTCTCAAAGTACGTGAGCAATTGAATAAAATCCTTGCCTATCACACCAGTCAAACGGTCGAGCGGATTCGGGAAGATACCGAACGGGACCGTTTTATGAGCCCGGAGGAATGCGTCGACTACGGTTTAGTGGACGATATTCTGGCGCAGCGCGAGTAAGGCGGCGTCATTGCAGTAAGCCGCTGAATAGGGGGCGTTGGCGGTGACCAGCTTTGCCAGACGGAAATTTCTCACTTCAACCCGGCATGCGGGCGTCTTGCATACGCGTGGCAAAAGCGGCAAGGTGTCGATGTAGACGGTATCTGGAGGTCCTTTTCACAATGAGCGACGATACATCGCGCGACCCCGACAGCGGTAAGCTGTTGTACTGTTCATTCTGCGGCAAAAGTCAGCACGAGGTTCGGAAATTGATTGCCGGCCCCTCCGTCTTCATCTGTGATGAATGTGTCGACCTGTGTAACGACATCATACGTGAAGAGATTCAGGAGCAGGCCAATACAGCGAGCAGCCGTTTGCCCAAGCCACGGGAAATCAATGAAATTCTTGATGAGTATGTGATTGGCCAGGAGACGGCGAAAAAGGTGCTGTCGGTTGCCGTTTACAATCACTACAAGCGCCTGGAAGCCAGCAAGGGCAAGGAGGATGTTGAGCTTAACAAGACCAATATCCTGCTGATTGGGCCAACCGGTTCGGGTAAGACGCTGCTTGCCGAGACCATGGCGCGGTTGCTCAATGTGCCCTTCACGATCGCCGATGCCACGACGCTGACCGAGGCTGGCTATGTCGGCGAGGATGTGGAGAACATCATTCAAAAGCTTTTGCAAAATTGCGACTACGATGTCGAAAAAGCTCAAACCGGCATCGTGTATATCGATGAAATCGACAAGATTTCCCGCAAAGCCGACAATCCCTCGATTACCCGTGATGTGTCCGGCGAGGGGGTCCAGCAAGCCTTGCTGAAGCTCATCGAAGGTACGATTGCGTCTGTGCCGCCGCAAGGCGGGCGCAAGCATCCGCAGCAGGAATTCTTGCAGGTCGATACCAGCGGCATCCTGTTCGTGGTCGGCGGGGCCTTTTCAGGCCTGGAAAAAGTGATCCGCGAACGTACTGAGCGCAGTGGCATTGGGTTTAGCGCCGCCGTCAAAAGCCGTGACGATGGCCGCTCCGTCGGCGAAGTGCTGCACGATGTCGAGCCCGAAGATCTGATTAGTTATGGCCTTATACCCGAGTTCGTCGGGCGTCTGCCGGTCGTGGCGACCCTCGATGAATTGGACAAAGACGCACTGATCCGCATATTGACCGAGCCCAAAAACGCCATTGTCAAACAATACCGCAAGCTGTTTGAAATGGAATCGGTGGAGCTCGATATTCGGCCGGAGGCAATCGGCGCGATTGCGGAAAAAGCCATGGAACGCAAAACCGGTGCCCGCGGGCTTCGTACTATAATGGAACATTTGTTGCTTGAAACTATGTACGATCTGCCGTCGGCCGCCGATGTCAGCAAGGTGGTGGTGGACGAGGCGGTGTTTCGCGGGGATTCCAAGCCGTATTGGATTTACGAGGGTAGCGAATACAAGAAAGCGGC
>CAYFSA010000043.1:19332-22093 GCA_964345605.1 uncultured Ectothiorhodospiraceae bacterium | reverse complement strand
CAGGCGGCAGAGCAGCAAACAGCCGAGTATGCGCGGCGGGCTGAAGCAGAAGCGGTGGCCCGTCAGCAAGAAGCAGAAGCTCGGCAGCAGGAGGCCGCAGCGCGCCGTGCAGCAGAGGCTGAAATTGCCCGCCTGCAAGCCAGGCTGCAGGACAAGCCGGACGCGTCCAACGGTAGTTAGCCGCTTAAGTCGGGTGTTGTCTGGTGCCTTTACCGGTAAATTTGGCACCCGTAAAATTTAGTTATTCCTGCCGAATCCGTTTCAAACGCTCGCCCGCCAGCCGGCTCACGGTCGAGTCCGGATAATCCGTTTGCACGGCCTGCAGGGTCTGGCGGGCGGCCTGCCATTCGCCGAGACCAGCCAGGGCGAAGCCGAGCTTGAGACGGGCATCCGGGACTTTGCCGCTGTCGGGATATTGCTTGATGACCGCGGCAAAGGCCTCGCGGGCCTGCTCATAGTTTTCCTGGACATAATGGGCCTCGCCCAGCCAGTACTGCGCGTTGGCGGCATAGTCGTGCTTGCCGTATTGTTCCAGAAAAGACCGGAATGCCTCGATGGCTGCCTGGTAGCGCTTGTCCTGCAGGCGTGCGAAGGCTTGTTGGTAAGCGGCCTCGGCGCTTGCGGCGGCAGAAGGCGGGGCAGGGGGCGCCGAGCTCGGGGGTGCTGCTGGTGCAGCTTGCTGCTTGTCTTGCGCCGTCTTTTCCAGCGCCCGGACTCGTTCGTCGATGTCCATGTACAGGTTGCGCTGGCGTTTGGCGACTTCATCGAGCCGATGGGTCAGGCGCTCGATTCGATCCTGCAGCTCGCGATTTTCATCCTCGAGATCGCTGATCCGCTGATGCAGGGAAATCAGCGCCTGGTTGTCCAGTAGCCGCTCCAGGCGCTCGACACGGCTCTGCAAGCTTGGTGTTGCCTGCGTCTGAGGACCCGCCTCCTGAGCCGCGCTGGGCCCAGTCAGCAGGCATGCTCCCACTAGCACTCGCAAGCCGAGGGGATTAATCCTCATACACGAATTCAACCCGGCGGTTCTTGGTCCAGGCCGTCTCGTTGCTGCCATAGGCCAACGGCTGCTCTTCGCCGTAGCTGACCGTCTCGATCTGCGCCGCGGCGACCCCATGCAGCTTGAGCAGGCGCGCCACAGCCTGGGCCCGCTGCTCACCGAGGGCCATATTGTATTCCCGGGTGCCGCGTTCATCGGCATGGCCCGCCAGCTGCACCTGCCGGTCGGGATGATTGGCGAGGAAGCGGCCGTGCTCATCGACAATCGTCATGTCGTCATCCTTGACCCGGTGACTGTCGAAAGGGAAATGTACCAGCTGCGTTTCTGGCGGGGTATCGGCTTCGGCTTGTGCCCCCTTCTGTGTGGCCCGCTCTTGCATTTGCTCGGCAGTCAGGCCCGTGTCGTCATCCAGCGCGCTTGCCTGGTCAGCGGCTTCGCGCTTGGCCGCAGCGTCCTCTTGGGCGCTGGCGGCTTCCTCGGCAGCTTGGTCGGTCGCCTCGTCAGGGGGTGCCGGTTCGCTGGGTTTTTGCGGTGTGCCACCGCAGGACAGCAAAGCGAAACTGAATAACAGCGATAACACAGCAGTCAGTAAGTGCATATATTTTCTCCAAGGGTTTCGATTGAGGGTTGGGTGCGATGCACGCAGTTGTGCGGTCAGTGATTGTTGCACGGCTGCAGCCAAGATGCCGTTGGTCGGTTAAAACCGACCCGCTATTTTTACCGTTATGCAAGCGTCTGTAAGGTTTTTCAACCAGCCGTTCAGCCATCACCAAACGGTGACCAGGCCGGCTCGCGCACCTCGCCCTCGAGCAGCCGCAGCCGCTGGCGAAAGCGCCCGTCAGCACTGACGGCCGCGAGCACCCCCCGGCCGTCCGGGGCCCGGCTGGCATACAGGATCATACTGCCGTTGGGTGCCACGCTGGGGGATTCATCGAGATCGCCGTCGGTCAGCACCCGAATATTGTGCGTTTGCAAATCCAGCAGGGCGATCCGAAAATGGCCCTGCTGGGCGTGGACAATGGCGGCCTGCTCGGTGTTCGGCATGGGGGTCGCGTGGGCATTATAGCGGCCCTGAAAGCTCAAGCGACGCGGTTCGCCGCCAGCGGCCGGCAGTCGATAAATCTGTGGTCCACCGCTGCGATCGGAGGTGAACAAAATCGCCTGACCGTCTGCCGTCCAGGCCGGCTCAGTGTCGATAGCTCGATGCCGGGTCAGGCGGGTTAAACGGGTATCGCTCAGGTCGAGCCGATAGATTTCCGGATTGCCGGTAAACGAGAGCGTCACGGCAAGCTGCTTGCCGTCGGGCGACCAGGCCGGAGCACCGTTGATGCCCGGTTTGGCAATGACTTGCCGGGTTTCGCCGCTAGCCAGCTCTTGAATCTGAATACGGGCGCGGCCATCGCGGAAGGTGACGTAGGCCAGGCGCTTGCCGTCCGGCGACCAGGCCGGCGACATGATCGGCTCGCTCGAGCGATACACCTCGCGTGGGCGATAGCCATCGGCATCGGCGATCTGCAGGTGATAGCGCTTGTCCGCCTGCTCACCGGTCACGGTGACATAGGCGATACGGGTGCTGAAAGCACCCCGCATTCCGGTTAGATGCTCGAAAACGATATCGCTGATCAGATGGGCAGCCTGACGCAGCTGGGCGGGATCCGCTGGAATCCGCCGGCCTAGCACGCGGCGCTCGGTGACAGTGTCGTATAGGCGAAAGCGGACACTGAGTTTGTTGTCGGCGCTTGGCTGGATGGCGCCGCGTAC